>NZ_BAAAIX010000016.1:0-9327 GCF_039526385.1 Luteococcus peritonei
ATCAGACGGTCACACAGGCCGCCTGACCAGCCCCTAGAAATCTGTCAACCAAACTGGGGGCAGTCCCGAGTTTGGCCTTGCGCAGGTTCGCGCCCATCAGTTGCGCACGGGTGTCAAGGGACATCGGGATCTCCCTGTCCGCGGACAGTTCATCTCCGTGCTGGCGGTCAGTTGATCTCCCTGGGGATTACCGGCTCATCGCATTTGAGGGTGTAGCAGGGGTCTGAAGCCGCCTGATTCGAGGAGGCTGCGGGCGATGTAGTTGGTGAGGTTACGGAAGCCGAGGGCGGAGCCGCGGAGGTGCTCGAGCCGTCCGTTGATCGCTTCGGTGGGGCCGTTGCTGGTGCCGGGTCGGTCGAAGAACGCCAACACGTCCGTGGAGCGCTGGGTCAGGGTCCGGCCGAGCTTTCCCAGTTCCTCGAGGGTGTCGGGGACCTTCTTGCTCAGTGCCGCGATCACCTTCTCCATCTTGGCCTTGGCCTTGGCGCGGTCAGGTTCTCGATAGGCGGCCACCATGGCCTGGTAGACCTCCCAAGTCGCCTCAACCGCGGCGTGCTTCTCGTGGGCGAACAGCATGCTGAGCCGCTCCCGTTGCCGGTCGGTCAGCAGGCTCATCCCGGTGTGGAGGGTGCGGCGCGCCTTGTAGAGCGGGTCGTCCTTGCGGCCTCTGCGCTTGTGGAGCTGCTGCTGGACGCGTCGCCGGCAGTCGTCCAGGGCGTCGCCGGCCAGGCGGACGACGTGGAAGGGGTCCATGACCGCGACTGCGCCGGGCAGAGCCTCGCCGGCGGCGGTCTTGAACCCGGACCATCGCCACGACCTCGATGCGGTCCTTCCATTGCTTGGGGCGGGCCTCGAGCCAGGCCTTGAACGCTGCCTTCGAGCGGCCCTCGATCATGTCCAGCAGCCGCGCGGGCCCGGTCCTGTCCCGTGCCGGGGTGAGGTCGATGATCACGGTGACGTACTTGTCGCCGCGCCGAGTATGGCGCCAGACATGCTCGTCAACACCGATCACGCGGACTGCGTCGAAGCGGGCGGGGTCGTCGATCAGCAAGCGCTGGCCCTCGGTGGTTGTGACAGCTTGGTTTGGCCCCGTTGTGACGGGGCGCATTTTGGTGGTCGTTGCAACACCTGAGATCAGGAGTTGCCCATGGCCAGGCCAGGTCCGAAGCCGCAGTACGCGAAGCGTGAGGCGTTGGAGAAGTTGTTGTTGCGGGGCGTGTCGATGTCGGAGGCGGCGCGCCGGGTCGGGGTGGATCGCAAGACCGCGAAGCGCTGGCGCTACGGCCGCACGGTCCCCACACAGGACGGGCGGGTGCTGCACTATGCCCCCGTGATCCTGCTCAAACCGGCGAAGCCTTCCTCGCCTCGCTACCTCAGCCTGGACGAACGGGTCCGGATCGCGGACCTCCATCGTGAAGGCCACAGCCTGCGCGCGATTGGCAGGCTCATGGGCCGGCCGGCGTCGACCATCAGCCGCGAACTCCAACGCAACACGAGTCCTGCCGGCCGCTACCGGCCACACCAGGCACACCAGCGCGCGATGGCGCGCCGCCCACGACCCCGCACGAGCCGTCTGGCCCGAGACCCCGTGCTGCGCGAGTACGTCGAGAAGCAACTGTTGCGTCGCTGGAGCCCCGAACAAATCGCCCAAGTCCTGCCCACGATGTTTCCCGACCAGCCCGAACGATGGATCTGCGCCGAGACGATCTACCAAGCCGTTTACCGATCTGACTTGGGAGGACTCCAGCGAGCGCTGCCCGGATTCGTACTGCGTCAGCGGCATCGTCAACGGATGCGACGACGTCACCCCCTCGCACGCCGGCCCGGACGTAACCACGTACCCACGATGACCTCGATCGACCAGCGGCCCGCCAGTGTCCTGGACCGACGCGAGTGCGGCAACTGGGAAGGCGACCTCATCATGGGGTCGGGCAACACCTCGGCAGTGATCACCTTGGTAGAGCGCTCCTCACGGTTCACGTTCGTCGGCCACCTGCCACCGGGCCGCAAGGACTCGGCCACAGTATGTGACGTCGTCGCGGGCTTCCTCGCGTCGTTGCCGCCCCACCTGCGTCGGACCTTGACTTGGGACCAGGGCAACGAGATGGCGCAGCACGCCACGATCACCGCTCGAGTCCCCGGGCTGGAGATCTACGTGTGTGACGCGCACGCGCCATGGCAACGCCCCTCGAACGAAAACACCAACGGGCTGCTGCGTGACTACCTACCCAAGGGCACGAACCTGGCGGTCTTCGACCCAGTCGCCATCGCCGAGATCCAGCATCAGCTGAACGAACGGCCCCGCAGGAGCCTCGAATGGCAGTCCCCGCAGCAGGTCTTCGCTAGCCTGCAGAACACACCCGTGTTGCAACGATGACTGGAACCCACCCGGCCTGAATCGGCCCCACGTGCAGCCTGCCGGGGTGTTGACAGTCTGAATTGGCCCCGCCCCTCCCCGCTGGTCCCCATCCACTGGTGTGAGGCGAGGAGGCCGAGATGGGGTCACGAGTGCAACTGTTTGCCGACATCCGCCACGACGCGCGAGTCGATGGTCTGTCCATCCGCGAACTCGCGCGCAAGCACGGGGTGCACCGCCGCACCGTCCGCCAGGCACTCGCCTCGGCCGAACCACCACCCCGCAAGACCCCGGTCCGCACCGCCCCACGGCTGGACCCGTACAAGCCGGCGATCGACCAGATGCTGCTCTACGACCTGACCGCCCCGCGCAAGCAGCGCCACACCGCCACGAGGATCCTGGCCCGGTTGCGTGACGAGCACGGCGCGACGGACCTGTCCTACTCGACGGTGCGGGACTACGTCCGGATCCGCAGGGCGCAGATCGAGCTGGAGGCCGGGCGGCGGGTGGAGGCGATGGTGCCGCAGGACCACGCCCCCGGCGCGGAGGCGGAGGTCGACTTCGGTGAGGTGTATGTGATCCTCGACGGCGTCAAGACCAAGTGCCACATGTTCGTCTACCGCCTGTCGCACTCGGGCAAGGCGATCCACCGCGTCTACCCGACCGGCGGGCAGGAAGCCTTCCTCGAGGGCCACATCGAGGCCTTCCACGCCCTGGGCGGCATCCCGACCCGCCACATCCGCTACGACAACCTCACGTCCGCGGTCGTGCAGGTCATCCATGGCGGTGACCGGCTCCGCGAGGAGAACGAACGCTGGGTGCTGTTTCGTTCCCACTACGGTTTCGACGCGTTCTACTGCCAGCCCGGCATCGACGGCGCCCATGAGAAGGGCGGTGTCGAGGGCGAGGTCGGCTGGTTCCGCCGCAACCACCTCACCCCGATGCCCGAGGTCGCCAGCCTGGACGAACTCAACGACCAGATCCGTGTCTGGGAAGTCGACGACAACACCCGCCGGATCGCCGGCCATGCGAACACGATCGGGCAGGACTACCGCGCCGAACTCGACCACCTGGCGCCGCTGCCGGCCGATGACTTCGACCCCGGCCTGATCCTCCACCCGCGCGTCGACCGCTCCGCCCTGATCACCGTGCGCATGGTCAAGTACTCCGTTCCGGCGCACCTGATCGGGCAGCGCGTCCGGGTCAGTCTGCGGGCCTCGTGCGTGGTCGTGTTCGAGGGCCGCACCGTGGTCGCCACCCATCCCCGCCTCGGCACGCGTGGGGTGACCCGGGTCGAGCTGGACCACTACCTCGAGGTTCTGCGCCACAAGCCCGGCGCGTCCCCCGGCTCGACCGCCCTGGCCCAAGCCAGAGCCGCGGGGGCGTTCACCGCCGCCCACGACGCGTTCTGGGCTGCCGCCCGCAAGACCAGCGGCGACGTCGCGGGCACCCAGGAGTTGATCGACGTGCTCCTGCTCCACCGATCCCTTCCGGCCGAGGCGGTGATCGCCGGCATCACCTCAGCCCTGTCCGTTGGTGCGATCAGCCCCGACGTCGTCGCCGTCGAAGCCCGCCGCCACGCCACCACCCACACACCCGCCCCAGTCAGCCCGACCAGGCGGGGGACGGTCGTGAACCTGCCACCACGACGCCCCACCGACCCGCACCAGGTCATCGCGCACCTGCCCGAGGACACCCGCCCCCTGCCCACTGTCACTGCCTACGACGAACTCCTGCGCCGCCGCCAACCCGACCCCGCCCCGGCCTCCGCCGAGGTCCACCACCACACCCAGACAGGAACCCCATGACCACGAACACCAGCAGCTCCCGTCCGGGCGGTCTTCGTCGTCGTCACGGCCTCACCGAACAAGCCGCCCAGGCCGCGATCGACCAGGCCTGCCGCCGCCTACGACTGCCCACCATCCGGTCCGTCGTCGATGAGGCGATCACCACCGCCACCAAGGAACAACTCACCTACCAGGGCTTCCTCGCCGAGCTGCTCCTGGCCGAGGTCGACGACCGTGACCGGCGCTCTACCCTGCGCCGTATCAAGAGCGCCGGATTCCCGCGCGAGAAGTGGCTGGCCGACTTCGACTTCACCGCGAACCCGAACATCAACCCCGCCACCATCAACGAGCTCGCCACCGGCGACTGGATCCGCCGCGGCGACCCGCTGTGCCTGATCGGGGACTCCGGCACCGGCAAGTCCCACCTGCTCATCGCACTCGGCACCGCCGCCGCAGAACAGGGCTACCGCGTCCGCTACACCCTCGCAACCCGCCTGGTGAACGAGCTCGTCGAGGCCGCTGACGAGAAGCAACTCACCAAGACCATCAACCGCTACGGAAGAGTGGATCTCCTGGTCATTGACGAACTGGGATACATGGAGCTCGACCGGCGCGGCGCCGAGCTGTTGTTCCAGGTCCTCACAGAGCGGGAGGAGAAGAACGCCATCGCGATCGCGTCCAACCAGTCCTTCTCCGCCTGGACCGACACCTTCACTGACCCCAGGCTCTGTGCAGCGATCGTCGACCGCCTCACCTACAACGCCACCATCATCGAGACCGGAACCAACTCCTATCGCCTCGCCCACACGCGAGCTCGCCAGACTCTGTGACTCGACGGGTCATGGCGTGGCCATCGAGAGCAGTGCACGGCAGAGAGGCGGCCGAACCGAGTGCCGGTCGACTTCTGGTGGGTTTCTGTGCCACTGCGGGTACTGCACAGGTCCGGGGCATCGATGGTCCGGACGGGGGAGGTGGGTGACAGCCGGTGTTCGCGGTGGATCTTGATCATTTCTTCACACTGTCTTGCTCGTGGCTCGACATGCCGCCTGGAGGCTTGGCGGCATGACGACGAATGAATCCTCATCCCTGGCTCGTGGGTCCCTCGCATTCCTGGGAATTGCCAGCGTGGCCGCGGTCGGGCTGGCCCTGGCCGTGCCCGACCTGACTGCTGGCTCGGGCATGGCTGGCATGGCGATGACCCACTACATGGAACTTCTCGCGGTGCGGCAACCGTGGAACCTGCTGTTGTTCATGGCCCTCCCGGTCATCCTGGCCGAGACCTTGGCGATCACGGAACTGGTCATGCTGCTGGGGCGCCGCAATGACCGGCCCGCAGCCCCGTGGGTGGCGAGGCTCAGTCGGGCTGCTGGCCTGCTCGCCGGTCCCGTGTGGGTCTTCATCGGGACGCACCTGATGGTCCACGCGGTGGTGCCCTTGACCATGAATGGGGGATGGCGCGGCCCGGCTGATGTCATCGCGGTCCTCAGCTACCTGGTCGGTGGCCTGCCCATGCTCGTGATCAGTCTCCTCGAGGCGGGGGTCCTGGGCCGCAGTAGTGAGAACCGTCTGCGGATGCACGTGGCGATGGTGGCGGCCTTCCTCGTGGTGGCCCACGTGGCGATGATCTTCGGGATGGTCGATCCGGCAGTCCTGGGAGGTGACACGTCGTCGAGCGTCATGACCCATGACATGGGTGGCATGTCCGGCATGAACCACGACATGGGCAGCATGAACCACAACATGTCCCCGTCCTCGCAACCGACGAGGTGACGCCTGCTGGGTCTCGTGGTGAGGTGGAGCCATGAGCGATGTGGCGCGCACTTCGGTGCTGGTGGTCGACGACGAACCGGTGCTGGCCGGCACGGTGAAGAACTACCTGGAACGGGCCGGCATGGCCGCAGACACCTGTGCAGACGGGAACGAGGCGGTGTCGCGGATCCGGGAGGAGCAGCCAGATGTCGTCATCCTCGACCTCGGCCTTCCGGGCCTCGACGGAGTGGAGGTCTGTCGCAAGGTGCGCACCTTCAGCGACTGCTACGTCCTGATGCTGACCGCGCGAGCTGACGAGGTGGACATGCTCATAGGGTTGTCCGTGGGCGCGGATGACTACCTCACCAAGCCCTTCAGCCCGCGCGAACTCGTCGCACGCGTCCAGGTGCTGCTGCGTCGCCCGCGATCCACGGCTTCCACGTCCGTCGCCCGCAGGATCGGGACCCTGGTGGTGCATCCCGACTCGCGCGAGGCCTTCATGGATGGTGTGGCGGTGGACCTGACACGCACCGAGTTCGACCTGCTGAAGGCACTGTCGCAGCATCCCGGACGTGTGTTGAGCAGGCGTCAGCTCACGGACATGGTCTGGGGCGAGGACTGGGTCGGCGACGACCATCTGGTCGATGTCCACGTGGCACACCTGCGCAAGAAGCTGGGTGAGGAGGCCGCCGATCCCCGCTACGTGCTGACCGTACGGGGCGTGGGCTACCGGATGGGCCGAGGCTGATGGGAGGACGGCCATCAGAGCTGTGGCCCGGGTTGTCGTGGGGTCGACGGCTGGTGTGGACACAGTTCGCCGTCCTGGTCACCATGAGCGTCACGCTGGTCCTCACCGCCCTGGAGATGGGCCCGCCGTTGTTCAAGAAGCACATGGCCGAGGCCGGGCACACCCAGCCCAAGGTGCTGGACCATGCCGAGCGTGCCTTCCATGACGCCGGTGCGGCCTCCCTGGGATTGGGACTTGCCGCCGCGATGATGATCGCGGCAGTGACGTCATGGGTGCTGAACCGCAGCCTCATCCGAGGGCTGGATGCCCTGGCCGAGGGGGCTGAGAGGGTCGCGCACGGCAACTACGACGACCCCGTGCGCATGCCGCCACTGGGGCGCGAACTCGAATCCGTGGCCCATGAGTTCAACCGGATGGCGGCCCAGATCGCGGCCACGGAGGCCACCCGACGACGCATGTTGACCGATCTTGGCCATGAGCTGCGAACGCCCCTGTCCGTGACGCGGGTGACGCTCGAGAGCCTCCAGGACGGAGTCGCCGTGTATGGGCCGGAAGTCCTTGAGGTCCTCCAACGCCAGAACGAGCGCATCACGGCGCTGGCGGCCGACATCTCCGAGGTCTCCAGGGCAGAGGAGGGGCGGATCCCCCTCGAACTACGGCTGACCCGCATCGATGACCTGGTGGAATCGGCGGTCACCTCGTGTGCGAAAGCCTGTGCCGAGGCAGGTATCCAGCTGGTGACCCGTGGCAACTGCCCCGTGGAGGTGGACGTCGACCCTGCACGCATCGGCCAGGTCCTGGACAACCTGCTGCGCAACGCCGTCCAGCACACGCCACGCGGGGGTGAGGTATGTGTGACGAGCTGGTCTGACACGGACTCGGTGTCCATCCAGGTCAGCGACACCGGCGCAGGCATACCCGCCGGTGAGGTGCCCCACGTCTTCGAACGCTTCTTCCACCAAGGATCACGCAGGGTCCGTGACGTCGACGGCGGAACCGGAGTCGGCCTGACCATCGCCAGAGCCGTCGCCCGGGCACATGGGGGCGACGTGCTGGCGGCCAGTCCGGGGGTGGGCTGCGGTGCGTCGTTCACCCTGGTGCTGCCACGAAGTCTTGATCGAATCTCCACACTTCCCTGACCCGGTCACAATGCGGGGCGGGAAGAGTCGTGGGCATGAACACGATCACTCGCCGACAGGCCTTGCTCGCCGGCCTCGGCCTGGCATCCACCAGCGCCCTGGCTGCATGCGGCGCCAAGCAGCCCTCCCCGGCCAGCACCACCCCGGCCACATGGGCCATCCCGACCCAGACACCACTCGCCACCCCGGCCGGGGCGACGACCGTCACCCACACCCTGACCCCGCGCCCTGTCACCTTGGACCTGGGCGGTGTCCTGGCCAAGACCTGGGCCTACACCGACGAACTCGACGGGAACGTCCTGCGCGGCAAGGCGGGCGACCTGTTCCGGGTCACGGTCGACAACCAGCTCCCCACAGCCACCTCGGTGCACTGGCACGGCATTGCCCTGCGCAACGCCTCCGACGGTGTGCCTGGTGTCACTCAGGACCCCATCGCCGCCAAGAGTGCCTTCACCTACGAGTTCGTCGCACCCCATGCCGGAACCTACTTCTTCCATCCCCACAGCGGAGTCCAGATCGACCGGGGGCTGTACGCTCCCCTCGTGCTGGACGACCCACGCGATCCGGGCGACCACGACGCGGAATGGGTCCTGGTCCTGGATGACTGGACCGATGGGGTTGGCAAGTCACCGGATGCGATCTTCGCCGACTTCAAGGCCAACAGCGGCCCCCTGTCCCAAGGAATGAACCACGACATGGGAGGCATGGACCACGGCAGTTCCCCCTTGGGCGATGCCGGAGACGTGAGCTACCCGCACTACGTCGTCAACGGCCGGATCCCGGCCGCACCGCGCACCCTCACGGCACGCCCCGGGGACAAGGTCCGGCTACGGCTCATCAATGCCGGAGCCGACACGATCTTCAAGGTCGGCCTGTCCGGGCACCGACTCACCATCACCCACGCCGACGGTTTCGCCGTGCAGCCAGTCGAGGCGACGGCCATCTACCTCGCCATGGGAGAAAGGATCGACGCCACCGTCACCGTCGGCGACGGCGTCTTCGTGCTGCAGGCCGCCCCCGAGGGCAAGACCGGTACTCCCGCCCGCGCCATCGTCAAGACCGGCGCCGGCAGCATTCCGCCGGCCACCACCCGAATCCCCGAACTCGGAGGAAAGGCTGTCCTTGGCACCGCCCTGCGCGCCGCCGACGCAGCCAAGCTGCCCGACAAGGAACCGGAGCAGACCCTCGAGGTCCAGCTCAACGGCCAGATGAAGCCCTACGCCTGGGGCATCAACGGCAAGAAGTTCGGTGAGGACACACCCCTGTCCATCAGCCCGGGGCAGCGGGTCCGGATGCGGATGACGAACATGACGATGATGGCCCACCCGATGCACATCCACGGCCACACCTGGTCCCTGCCGGGCAGTAACGGACTGCGCAAGGACACCGTGCTGGTACTGCCCATGCAGACCATCGAGGCCGACCTGCAGGCCGACAACCCGGGAGCCTGGATGCTGCACTGCCACAACATCTACCACGCCGAGATTGGCATGATGACCAGCCTGCGCTACTGACCCCAGCCCACGCCGGTGCGGTTCCCGCGTCACC
>NZ_BAAAIX010000016.1:9353-209781 GCF_039526385.1 Luteococcus peritonei
CGCATGCCCGCACGGGGCTGACGTCCTTTTCCACCTGCGCCTGCAACATGATCACGAGAATGACGGACAAGGACTGAGAAGCTCTGCACTGTGGGTTGCGAGGAGTCATGGTCCAAGAAGCACATCCTGGGACCGGGATCACCTGACACAAGGCCTCCAAGTTGGCGTGGCACGACTGGCCGGGTGGGTTCCCGGGCTGTGACGAGCTCGGCATGTGGGAAGGGGTGCTCAGCCGGGCAGGCAGTATGCGCGTCCCGGTGCGACGAGCCACTGCATGTCCGATCTGGTGCAGCGCGTCGTGATGGGGAGGACCATCTACTGGACAGCACATCGCTGGTTCCACTGTCCCAGCACAAGACTAGATCGTTCATCACTGATATCATCGGTATATGACGATGATAAACGCTCCTGCAGTCACTCCACTCGAACGCGGGGCGGCCCTGTTCAAAGCCTTGGCTGATCCCCGTCGTTTGCAGATCGTGCAACACCTGCTTCTTGGCGAGCATCGTGTCGTGGACCTGGTTTCCCACTTGGGCCTGGTCCAGTCCACGGTGTCCGCTCATGTGGGGTGGTTGCGAGATGCTGGACTGTTGGACAGTCATGCCCATGGTCGAGCGACCTTCTACACGTTGGCGCACCCCGAAGCCACCCGGGCCTTGCTGGGTGCAGCCCAGCATGTTCTGGCCTGCACGGGGGAGAACGTCGACCTGTGCCTCGCCGAGGATGGTGCTGGCAGTGAGTGAGTCCCGCAGGAAGGATGAACGGCATTACGAGGGGCATGAGCACGCCATCGCGGGTGATGCAGACCGCCGTTACCTCACAGCGGCCCTGCTTCTGTTGGGCCTGTTCATGGCTTGTGAGGTCGCCGTGAGCTTGGTGACAGGATCGCTCGCGCTTCTGTCTGACGCAGGACACATGCTTTCAGACGTCGGGGCGATCGCAATCGCGCTTTGGACGATGAAGCTTACGCGCCGACCGGCGCATGGTGGGTGGACCTGGGGATGGCAGCGCGCAGAAATCCTGTCCGCAGCCGTCAACGGCATCACGATGCTGGTGGTGGCTGGGATCGTCGGCGTTGAGGCGGTCCGCCGTCTCATCCACCCGCCTGAGGTGTCGGGTGGTCCCGTGCTCGCCGTGGCTCTGGTGGGGGTGGTGGTGAACATCGTCGTCGCTGGGCTGGTGGCCCGAGCCAATCGTTCGAGCCTCAACGTGGAAGGTGCCTATCAGCACATCCTCACCGACCTCTACGGCTTCATTGGCACTGTGATCGCAGGGCTCGTGATCATGCTTACCGGCTGGACTCGTGCCGATCCCATTGCCTCCTTGGTCGTGTGTGCACTCATGCTCCACGCATCATGGGGGTTGCTGCGTGACGCAGGACTCGTGCTTCTCGAAGCGGCGCCTGCCGGAACCGACCTCGACGAGATCACCCGACACCTAATCGAGGTGCCCGGCGTGCATGCTGTGCACGACCTCCACGTGTGGAGCATTGGCTCCAGCCAGCCAACCCTGTCGGCCCATGTTGTTGTGGATGAGGAATGCTTCCGCAATGGACACGCACCACAACTACTAGACGAGGTCCAAGCCTGTCTGGCCAGCCATTTCGACGTCGAGCACTCCAGCTTCCAACTCGAGCCACCCACCCACAGCAGTCACGAGCTGGGAGCATGCCACTGATTCCCGTCAGTCATGGGCAGGTTTCCCTGCCACACGAGCTCGGTCTTCCTCCTGGCGGGTCATCAACTGTTGCGGTCCTTCTAGGAGGAGTTCTCGGCGGGCTGGGGTTCGGTGGCCTCGCCGGAGCGGGCGGGACGGTCGCGTGGTGGACGATGCGGTCGATCATGGCCACGCCGAGAGAGTCGGGGGGGGATGCAGGGGTGCCGGGAGACGTCACGCTCTGACAGGTCTCTGGGCGCGGCATGGCTGCTCGATCTCGTCCCAAGCCCCTCGAAGATGATTATCGCTGGCAGGCTCCTCTGGGCTGCTTGATTTCCCTGTCGACACCTGTTCAGAGTCCACGAGTCGTCGACAGATGTCTTGGTCAAACCTTCATTCTTTGCCCCGGTCCAGCTTCATGGACGCTCGACAGTCTGGATGGTGACGGCAGCCAGCCACACACGACGAAGGAGACCACCATGTACACAAGCCCCACCCAGCTCAACCGCAGTGACAGCGACGCTCCCCGCCCCGCCGCCGACCCGGTACTCGAGCCCGTGCAGCACCGGCACGACCCGAAGATGACAGGCCACGGCAAGAGCCACCACTGGATGCACCTGCTGATGTGTGCCCCGATGCTGCTCATCGTGGCCGGATACCTGTGGACAGGTCGTGCCAGCCTCGCCGCAGGCGGCGTCATGGCCGCCGTCATCCCCGCCCTCGGCTGCGTAGTGATGATGTGGCTCATGATGCGGATGATGAACCACGGGGCCGATCACCACTGAGCCAAGAACCTCGCACCACGCGCCCACCAGCACCACAGAGCACCACCACTCAACGGACGAGGAAGACCATGACCAGCCCTACCCCACCCGACGAGCCCATCACGGCTGAAGGGGACTCCTTCACCTGCCCCATGCACCCCGAGGTCACCAGTGACCACCCTGGCCGCTGCCCCAAGTGCGGCATGTTCCTCCAACCGGACGGACAGCCCCCCGCGCCAGCAGCACACCAGCACACCCACCCCGGGCAGACTGCTGCCCACCAAGAGCACGGCGGGCAAAGCGCCCCGCCATCACAGGCCGACACCGGCCCACGCGATGGCGGATGGACCTGCCCCATGCACCCCGAGATCCGGCAGGATGGGCCGGGCGAGTGCCCGATCTGTGGCATGGCGCTCGAACCGGTCTCGGTGGGCGTCCACGACGGACCCAACCCAGAGCTGGCAGACATGCGCCGCCGTCTCCGCGTGGCAGCCGTGCTCAGCCTGCCCCTGGTGGTGCTGGCGATGGTCCCGGCCTTGGCCGTCGGGGCGTGGGTGCCCTGGGTCGAACTCGCGCTGTCCACCCCCGTGGTGTGGTGGGCCGGGTGGCCATTCTTCGCACGTGGCGCCCGATCAGTGGCCAGCCGGCACCTCAACATGTTCACCCTCGTCAGCCTCGGTGTGGGTGCCGCGTGGTTCTACAGTGTGGTCGCCGTCCTGGCCCCGGGGATCTTCCCGGCCATCATGCGTGATGACGGTGGCCGGGTCGGCGTCTACTTCGAGGCCGCCGCCGTGATCATCACCCTGGTGCTGCTGGGGCAGGTACTCGAACTGCGGGCACGCGACCAGACCTCGGGTGCCATCCGCGCCCTGCTGGACCTGTCGCCAGCCACCGCGCACCGCATCAACCCCGACGGAGAAGAAGAGGAAGTGCCATCCGCGGACCTGCAGGTCGACGACCATTGCCGGGTCCGCCCCGGTGAGAAGATCCCAGCAGACGGCATCGTGGTCGACGGCCACGCCTACGTCGACGAATCCATGATCACCGGCGAGCCGGTACCTGTTGACAAGAACCCCGGCGACCGTGTGATCGGCGGCACCATCACCAGCGGCGGCAGCCTGGTCATCGAGGTCACCGGCCTGGGCGCCGACTCGACCCTGGCCCGCATCGTCGACCTCGTGTCCCAGGCGCAACGTTCCCAAGCCCCCATCCAAGGGCTCGTCGACAAGATCTCCGCTGTGTTCGTGCCGGTCGTGATCGGCATCGCACTGATCACCTTCGCCGTCTGGGCCACGGTCGGGCCACAGCCCCGGCTACCGTTCGCGATCGTTGCTGCAGTGTCCGTGCTCATCATCGCCTGCCCTTGCGCGCTTGGCCTTGCCACACCCATGTCCATCATGGTCGGGGTTGGTCGCGGAGCCCGCGATGGCGTCCTGGTCAAGAACGCCGAAGCACTCGAACGACTGCAGAAGATCGACACCCTGGTGGTCGACAAGACCGGGACCCTGACCCAGGGCCATCCCAGCCTCGTCGACCAGAAGGTCGTCGCCGGCCACCACGCCGAGATCGTGCTGGCCATGGCGGCCGCTGTCGAGTCCGGGTCCGAACATCCCTTGGCCCGCGCGATCGTCGACGCGGCGCGAGAACGCGACGTCACCGTACCGACCGCCACTGCATTCACCGCCCACCCGGGTGGCGGCGTCGAAGCATTGGTCGACGGTCACCAGGTCATGGTCGGCAGCCCTGCCTTCCTCACGACCCAGCATGCCGACACGACCCCCCTGACCGACGACATCGACGCCTTCCGTCGCCAAGGAGCCACTGCCGTCATCGTGACTGTCGATGGTCAGCCTGCAAGCATCCTGGCCATCGCCGACCCACTCAAGCCCACCACCGCCCAGGCCATCGACGACCTACGTCACCGTGGCATGCGGATCGTGATGCTGACCGGGGACAACGCCACCACCGCCCACGCCATCGCCGACGAGCTCCACATCGACGAGGTGATCGCGGACGTGCTTCCGGATCAGAAGCATGGGCACGTCCAGCGGTTCCAGGAGCAAGGTCACACGGTCGCGATGGCCGGTGACGGCGTCAACGACGCCCCTGCCCTGGCCGGGGCGGACGTTGGCGTCGCCATGGGCACCGGGACCGACGTCGCCATCGAGAGCGCAGACGTGACCCTCCTCGGTGGCGACCTCGCAGCCCTGGTCAAGGCCCGCGACCTGTCCGTCGACACTATGCGCAACATCAAGCAGAACCTGCTGTTCGCATTCATCTACAACGTCATCGGCATTCCGATCGCCGCGGGAGTGCTCTACCCCGCCTTCGGCTGGCTGTTGTCCCCGATGATCGCCGCAGCCGCCATGGCCCTCAGTTCGGTGAGCGTCATCACCAACTCCCTGCGCCTGCGCCGACACCACTGACATGAACTGCCCCCCATAAGCTGCCCGGAGTTCACTCTGGGTTGGCTTCTCGCACCCAACCGGGGCCCAGCCCGACCGACAACCCGGGGCCAAATGAAGTTGACATAGCCAGATGTGCGATCGAGGCGCGGCAACGCGTTGCGACACGTGCGTGGCCCAGTTGGCTCTCGCGTTACAGCACAACCTGGCTGTCGCAGCAGCCCCAGACCTGGCGCGACGGTGCTGGAGTGCGCTCCTCGTCGGAAATGCAACTGTTGATGCATGCTGGCCGCATGGAATCGCTGACCGCTTTGGCCTTCGACTCGTATGTAGAGAATGGGATTCTGGGTGCCCTCAGGCTATCCGTTCCGCCGCACGTGATCGCAGGGCGTCTTCGTTCCCTTCGCCAGTTGGCGCCTGCAGATCGCAACGGTGAGGTATGCGCCTCTACGAACGGTGGTCATACTTCTGGTGGGAGTACGAAGGTGATGAGTACCCTTGGGGGGCTACAAGGGGTTGGGGGACGATGAGTGGTACGTCGATGCCGGGTGACACGCGGACGACGAGTTCGGGGTCCGAGTTGCCGAGGAGGAAGCTGCGCCCGCCGACGGCGGGTTGAATTCGGAGGCGGAGAGCTCCACTGCGCCCGAGCCTTCGATGCCCAACATCCTGGAGCTGTATTCCCGCTCGGGTGAGCACGGTCTGTATCGCACGTGGTAGTTCCACAAGGGGGACGCCGAGCCATACCCCGCCGTCCCGCACGGTCACGAGAAGCGAGGTAAGCGTGCGCGGGATTGGCCGAAGCTGGACCCTTATCGCGGGTTTGTCTATAACGCGTCGGGTGCGCACCTGAAGCGGGAGTCACGTCAGGCGATCGTGGCGCTATGGAACGATCCCAGGTTCCGTACCTTCGCGCGCGCGGCTCTGCGGCACGCCCTGGAGAACGACAGGACTCTGGAACGGCGGATGCTTGCCGAAAGGGGCATCCGTGACCCCTTCTTGCTTCCAGGGGAACGAGGTTGACGTGGTTGGTAACGGCATCCTGTCGAGAATCCACCATCGGCGTCCACCCGTCTCCGCCGCTAGGCCGACGCCGCATAAGAACTGACGTATCGAACGCGCGCATCTGTCGCAGGTCAACCGCTATCGATGCGCGATACTCCTATCTAAGTTGATTGAACCTGTGCGGCAGAGGGGAGTGGTCATGCACCAACGGCAGTCCGCTTGGCCATGGGGGTTGGCCGTCGTGGTCATGGTCCTGGCTGTGTTGGCCGGGGCGTCGGCGACCGTAGCCTTGGCCGTGCGTCATCACGGATTAAGCGAGATCATCGTTACCGGGGTCAACGTGGGTCTCCTTGCCGTGGCTTGTCTCGCCCTAGTCGTCGCCCGTAGTCAGGCAGTCGCCGCCCGTGCCGCCAACGCGCTGACTGAACAGGCACGTCAGGAGGCTGCCGCGAAGGAGCGTGAGGCCGCGGCCCAGGCCATCGCCGACTCCCAGCGCGCTACCCGCCCCTACCTGTGGGCCGATCTCGTACCGGGCATCGCCGGGCCCCCAACTTGGGACCTCGTCATCCACAACACCGGCCGTACCCCCGCCCGCGAAGTCATCCTTGAGCCTGAGCCATGGCCAGCGATGGGCGACAAGCTGGGTGACCGGCTCCGGGAACAGCTACCGCGCCCCTTCGACCTGCCACCCGGCGCATCTCTTCGCCTCGCTTGGCGCATCGCTCACGAGGATGATGAACCGGGCAACGTTGACCAACCTGCTGGCATGCCCGATGAGACAACGCTAACCCTGCGTTACCGAGGCGACGATCCTTTGTTGGCACCCTTCAGCGAAACTCGACTGCTCGACCTTCCAACCCGCGCTGGGATCATTCCTGCCCCCCGGGAAGGCGCGGTCGCTGGCGGCACTGATCTGTACGGGGTTCTGAAGAACATCAACTACGCCGTCCGCTCCCTCGGGGGACATGTGGCAGAACTGCGTCGTTAACCAGATCAGGGCGTCTTGGCCGCCACTTACCTAGGCCTCGAAAACAGGCGGCACCAAGTATCCTCATTTGCCGCGTGGTGCGTAGCCTTCGGCTGTCGCGCCCTCTCTTGCCGCTGCCGGAGCGAATATTCGCTGGCGGAGCTGTCCATTCCGACGACACTGCTGGCATGACTTGGACCATGACATCTGAAAAACACTGACCGCTGAAGCGGGCAATTGCTGGCTGCGGTGGGCCTGTGCCTGCTCGACCATGTCTGGCCGCGCACGACCAGCGACCAGCGACCAGGCGACCGCGAGTCCGCAGCCGTACTCGCTGTCGCGGGTGTCCACCAACCTCCGCGACCGCCTGTGGCTTGCGGGCGAACGAAGCGCTCCGTTGGACGACGAGCGCGACGGTGCCATCCGCACGGGTCTGGTTCGTCTGGGCGGCAGGAAATGTGCTCGTCCGCTCACAAGGCGCCCAGATGCCCGCCACTGTCACAGACGTGGAGCTGCAGGACTCGCGACCGAGGGATGACCCGAGCACCTCAACCTGGCGGGAGGGTCTGAAGATCGCCGCGTCCCTGAGTCCCACCTGGGAGCCGGACCGTCTGGCAGCATCGCCGTGCGGTCTGCCGCGACGTTTCGGGCGACTGTCTCGGCGAGGGCTTGGCCGATGGTGGGGGTGTTGTCTGGTGCGGAGGTGGCGTCGAGAATCTGGTGCGCGGTCTTGAGGACGCGGGTGCCGGTGATGTGGATGACGTCTGCGATGGTGGTGCCTTCCTTGTGGTGGGGGAGGGCTTGTTCGGCCCAGCCGGCGACGTAGGTGAAGGTGTACTGGCTGCTGTCGAGACCATGGGCGGCGGTTACGAGGTAGGCCACGGATTCGGCTTCGACCTCGCGCCTGTCCCGACAGACCGGGGCGGCATCGGTGGTGGGCTGGTGGAGTAGGACGTGGCCGAGTTCGTGGGCGAGGGTCTTGACGGCTTGGGCGTCGTCGACGTCGTCGCGGACCTTGACGGTTCGGGTGGTGTAGTCGGTGTATCCGTTCGCGCCGCGGCAGTCGCCCCTCTCCAGTCGGAAGCCCTGCGCGTGGACCAAGCTGGCGAGGGATTGCCAGAGACCCTCCGGGGCCCGGCCGGTGAGTAGGGCGGGGCGGGGTGGTTCGGGGACGGGGTCGCCGGTGGTTTGGCTGATGTCGAAGACGCTGGTCGGCTTGACCCCGACGATCTGGGTGGCCATCACCGGTTTGCCCTTGTCGTCGAGCACGGGTGTGTCATCGGGCTTGAGTTTGGGGACGCGGCGTGTGACGGGGGCGAGGATGCGGATGCCTTGTTCGCCGCGGTTGACCTGGCGGTGGAAGCTCTTCTGCCAGGTGGTGTAGCCGGCGACCAGGGTGGCGTCGGGGCGTTGGGTCCAGATCAGGATGGTGTTGTTGAAGCTGTACTGGTGGAAGCGGGTCGCGACGCGCAGCCAGGCCTGCCACTGCTCGGAGCTGGTGAGGTCGGCGACCTTGTCGGCGATCTGCGCCTGCAGGTGCTCGAGTTGCTCGGCTCGTTCTGCCTTCTGGGCTTCGGTGGGTGGTCGGCGGGCCATCAGTGCACCGCCGGGGTCTGGTCGGTGAGCAGTTCCAGGGCGGCGTGGATGAGGTCGTCGACCTGGTCGTGGGGTGCGCCGGCGGCGCTGAGCTCATCTGCCTCCCGGAGCAGCTGTTCGATGATGAGCGGACGATCGGGGCTCAGTTCGTCTGGATGAGTGGTCATGCCCACCCAAGCCGTGGGGGTCCTGACCGTGCCGGCCGGTCAGTGCTCCGTCTGGAGCGGCGACTGCTCTGCAACGGTCACGGCGCGGTGCCAGGCTGCGAGGGTGACGTCGTGGGCTTCTTGGGGAGTGACCTGCGGCTGGCACTGGTGGTTCAAGGAGGCGAACCATTCGTCAGGGGAAGGGGCGCCTGTGGGGAGGTTCCAGGGCTTGGGGTAGCCGCCGGTCGGGCCGATGCGTCGATAGGTGCGTGCTGCGTCGGCGGTGATGTGTCCGGCGGTGGCCAGGGCCCAAAGGTCGTAGAGGTCGCGGGGTGCGTTGCGGGTGGTGTCACTCCACGCCATGGTCTTGGCCACCACGAATCCGGCCGGTGTGGGCGTGGTGAGCTCGATGTCGGGCAGGCCGTGGTAGTGCTGATGGACCAGGGTGGTGCAGCGGGGGAGTGGGATGTAGTTGCGTCCATCGATGAGCTGGATCCGCAGCGCGGTGTTCCCGATCCACTAGATGCTGGGGTCGGTGTCTCGCTTCGCCTCAGTGAGGGATGGTTCAGCCGTGACCTTGCCGAAGCTCCGGGCCAGTCGGGTCCGGATCGCGTCGTCCAACGCCTTGACTACCGTTGGGCGGGGTCCGCTGGAGAGTAGGTCGATGTCTTCGCTGAGACGCAGGCCATCAAGGATGGTGCGACTCAGTGCAGTTCCGCCGTAGAAGACGAACTGGTCGCGCAGGGGAGCGATGGCCGCCAGGACATGTGAGATGACGAAGTCGTGCTCGATCGACTCGCGGGGAACGCCGTAGTGCTCCATCTGGCGACGCGCATCCGCGTCCGAGAGCTTGTGCGACCCGGCGGTGGCTGGTTGCCGTGTCACTCTGGGGGAGCGCCGAGCAGTAGGGGTGTGGTCGTGTTCTGGGGTGGTCATGGCAGTGCCTCCTCGACAGCCCGGGCGAGGGTTCTCGCTCGTGGGTTCGCGATACCCAACGCAGTTTCGGGGTCGACGTGCGCGGCCAAGGCCTTGACGGCTGCGCTGGCTTCGTTGGACAGGCCTCCAAGCTGGGGTCGGGCGATCAGGTCGACAAAGGTCTGTTCGGGGGTGGTGACGAGGAAGGCGCCCAGGCGGCCGGTCTCGAGCCGGGCGTCGAGTGCGTCGACGTCGGTGGTGGTGAACGTCACCTGTGTCTGGTCGGTGAGGACGACGGGCCGGTGCTGCTGCGGGACGGCGATGACTGTGGTGGCGATGGCGCGGGGGATGGCGTGGTGGAAGCGGGCGGCGCCGATGCCGTACAGGACGGGGATGCGGTCGCCATACTGGGCTGTGGCGTAGGCCATGGCCGCTTCCTCGGGGTTGGGTCGCCAGGGCATGACAGGGTCGATGTCGTCGGGTTTGACGGTATAGGTGCCAGGGGCGATGCGCACGACACGTCCGGCGCGTTGCAGGCGTAGGAGCTCCTTCTCCGGGTTGGCATACAGGTCGCGCAACATCACGGGGCGCACGGTGCGCAGTGGGGCAGCGGCCAGGGCGGCCGGGACACCTGTCGTCTTCACATCTCACCTCCAGTATGCAAAAGACTACCCTGTGGGGGCCTGGATGCATATTGATGGGTGTGAGCGAGGCTTCCTGACCCTGTGGTGCAGGGCGAATTGCCAGGGGCGTGCCATGAATGTCGCCGGTGGCAGGATGGATGCATGCGAAGCGACCTGGCCGACGAGGTCTTGCCCTTGATCCGCTCGAGTGGCGACCTGCATCGGTATCGGGCGGCCAATGAGCACGGCTCCCAGATGCACGAGGCCGTTGACATCCTCGAGATGGCGGTGGGCGTCGAGGATGCCTCGGTGGTCCATGACGTGTGTCAGCGGGCGTTGATGTCGTCGCTTCGGATCATCATGCGTGCCGATGATTCGGCCGGGATCATCGGGGACGCCTGTCAGCGTCTGATTGCGCTGCATCCGGTGACGGCAACGGCGGCGAAGGTGCCGGTGGCACGGCTGGTGGCATGGATGATGAAGTTCCAGTTCGACGAGGAGTGCGACTTCTTCACCTTGGATCCGGTGGCCTACGCCCCGGTGCTGAGGGAAGCGGGCATCGCGCGTTACCGCGCGGAACTGGCCCGACGACAGTCCGTCCTAGCTGGGTGTGTGCCTGCTTGCGACGGCTACTCGCATGAACGTTTCGTGCTGGAGCACAATGCCCGCCGGCTCGCCGTGCTGGACCGTGATGTGGAGGCGATCATCGCCACGCATGCCAGGGACGGGTCGGTTTCGGCGTGGGCGCTGGAGACGGCTGAGGCATTCGTTGAGATCGCAGACGTGGAGCGGGCTATTGACTGGGCCCGGCGGGCGGCCCTGATGCCACCCGAGCACCAGGCGCTTCGGGCAGGCAAATTGTGGCGGGACTTGCTGGCAGAACACCACCCCGGCGAGGTGTTGCCGTCCAGCCTGGAGCTGTTTGAGCGATGGCCTACCCAGAGCACCGCGGCGCAGGTGCACGCAGCTGCGGGCGACAGATGGCCCGGACTGCAGCAGCAGGTGGTTGGACGCCTCAAGGGACGCCCGTGGGAGGCCGTGGCCTTCCTATTACGCCAGCTGGCTGATGTGGATTCCGCGTGGCAGGTGGCCCACGAGCACGCGGACCTGGTGGGCGCTGGCTTGTGGGGTGAGCTGGCTGAGGCGAGGGGCCTGTCCCACCCAGACGAGGCCGTGCCTGTCCTGGTTCGGCTGGCCGACGATGAGCTCCGCGAGACGGGTGCGCGGTACTACCGCGGCGCAGCGAATCTCTTGGTTCGCGCCCGGCAGTTCGCCATCGCCGCTGGCCAAGGCGACGATCTCGATGCCGTCGTTCGTGAGATCCGCGAGGTCCATCGCCGTCGTCCGCGGCTGCAGCAAGAGTTCGACGCGGCCGGACTGGCAAGGTGAGCTGGCCGCAGTGACCTCATCGGGAAGGCTCCATGCCGCTGCTTGGGCGGGACGCTCCAGGTCGAGGTGCGGCAGGTCGCCGGCGCCTCGGGTCCACCGGCTACGATCAGTTCATGACGATGACTGTGGAGAGCCGGGATGCGCGCGTGCGTCTCGATGCGCATGCTCAGGGCATCGATGAGATCTTTCGCCGCTATGGTGCGGTAAACCCGCGCCTGTTCGGGTCGGTGGCTCGTGGTGAGGCGACCGCCAAGAGCGACATCGACGTGCTGGTCGATCTGGTTCCTGGCCAAGGCAATGACCTGCTCCGAATTGCGGGGCTGAGTGAGGAGCTGGGCGAATTGCTCGGCTGGCGGGTTGATGTCGTGGCGGCGTCGATTCTGCGTGATGGCGTTGCGGAGACGGCGTTGGCAGATGCGGTGCCGTTGTGAGTCGGTCGGACGAGCAGCGGCTCAGCGACATTCTTGCGAGCATCGACAGGTGTCGTGAGTACGCGACGCACTTCGGTGACGAACAGCTCGGCGAAATGGCATATGAGGCGGTCCTGCGCAACTTGGCGGTGATTGGCGAGGCAGTTCGCGCTCTGAGCGACGAGACCAAGGACGCCATGTCGCAGGTGCCTTGGCCAGCCATTGCGGGTCTGCGCAATGTCGTCATTCACGAGTACTTCCGCATTGACCGCGACTTGGTTGAAGACATCGTCCATACCCAGCTCGAAGTGCTGAGGGACGTCATCGACTCACGAGGCTGAGTCTGCCCACCACGTCTGAAAGAGATCCAGCCCACTCGCGACCGGGGTCGGGGCGGGCTGAACGGTTGGTTACAGGTTACCGCGCACACTCCCCGGGGCGGCTCCAAGGAATGGGGCAGCGCTCGCCGACCTGCGACGTGAGAGACTGGAACTCAAGTCCCACGTATGTCCCACGGGGCGCGGCGATTCCCCAGAGGTCTAAGGGAAACGCCTGGTCAACTGGGGGAACGCGGGTGAAGTCCTTTGGTTCGAGTCCTGTCGCCCCGACCAATTCAAGAACTTCGCTCACAAGGCGTTTCTCCTAGTTGACTAGGGGGAACGCCTTGTTCCATGTCTCGGTCCGATGAGCACCAAGGGGCTTCCGAGGGACTTGTGGGGACATCTGAACCCCACGTGAGCCCACGAAATGGAGGTCATCATGAGTTGAGTCCCTCACGGTGGTGTAACCGTGGTGACTGGCTCTGGACGGCAGGGCGGTCACCGCGTGGTCCTCGAGTTCACCTCTCACAGCATCCTCGAAGGAATCATCACGATGACCGCCCCTCATATTGTCGACCCCGATCACGTTCTTGGCGAGCTGCTCACCGAGGCCTCGCCGGACATGATGCGCAGCCTGTTGCAGACCATGCTCAACGCCCTCCTCTCCGCGGACGCTGACGCGGTGGTCGGCGCAGAATACGGCCAGCCCAGCCCCGGACGGGTGGCGCAACGCAACGGCTACCGCCACCGCGGCCTCGACAGCGCGAACGTGGTGGACCAAGAGGCGGCCCGAGACGGGAACCTGGCCACCAGCCGCTCACCCGATGACCTCTTCCCTCTGTTCCGCCGTGGTAGTACTGTCCAGCCCACCGGCGCCGGAAACCGCTCGTGAGCAGCCCGGTACGCCACATGGCGCAGACGGGGCTGACTACCAGCTCGACACCCGGCACCTCGGTACCCGCAACCTCCTGGAGGTAGGTAGCACATGAGACGAGCAATGGTCATTGCGGTCCTGGCCGGCGCAGCCGCCGGCGGGGTCGTCGCCCGCCGCGCTGTTCAATCGACGCCCGAATCCGCCGGCGAGGAGTCCACGGGGCGCTGGCACAGCGTCACGCTCAACCGCAGCCAGGATGAGGTCATGCCGAACGGGCAGATGCCCGGTCCGTTGGCAGAATTGGGCGACCTCGTCGAGGTCCAGGTCCGGCCGGCCCCCGGCGGAAAGGGCACCGAGTTCGCCGCCCGGCTGCGGGTGCCCGAGCCGACCGGGCCGCGTGCAGCGCGGGCCCGGGTCAGCGGCCACGATCCGCGCCAGCAGGTCCGGTCGGCGTTGCGGCAGTCCAAGCAGCTGGTCGAGGTCGGGGAGGTTCTGCGGGTGGATCCCACTCCGCACGGCCGCCGTCCGCCGACCCCGACAGGCAAGCTCATCGACGTCGTCACCCGGCGCGCCGGCGGGGAGGGAGTGCTGTGAAGGCGCTGTGCTGGACCGGCGTCAACAAGACGTCGGTGGAGACCGTCGAGGACCCGAAGATCCTCAACGACCACGACATCATCGTCAAGGTGCGACTTAGCACCACCTGCGGCTCAGACCTGCACCTGCTCGCCGGGTACATCCCGTCGATGCGCGCCGGTGATGTGCTCGGTCACGAGTTCATGGGCGAGGTCGCCGAGGTCGGCAAGAACGTCCGCAACCACAAGGTCGGCGACCGCGTCACCGTCTGCTCGTTCATCGCCTGCGGGGAGTGCTGGTACTGCTCCCAGAAGCTGTACTCACTGTGCGACAACGGAAACCCCAACCCGGGCCTGAGCGAGGGGATGTGGGGCAGCGCCAACGGCGGCTGCTTCGCCTACAGCCACATGCTGGGCGGTTTCGCCGGCAGCCACGCCGAGTACGTACGGGTCCCCTATGCCGACCAGGGTGCGTTCACCGTACCGGACGGGGTGTCGGACCTGGCGGCCCTGTTCGCCTCGGACGCTGCCCCGACCGGGTGGACCGGCGCAGACGGCGCCGGCATCACCCCGGGTGACACGGTCGCGGTGTGGGGCGCCGGCGGGGTCGGACAGATGGCCGCCCGCGGCGCGATGTTGATGGGCGCCGAGCAGGTCATCGTCATCGACCGGCTTCCCGAACGCCTTGCCCAGGTCCGGCAACACATCGGTGCGGACACCTTGGACTACACCGAGGACAGCATCGTGGCCGAACTGAAGGAACGCACCGGCGGCCGCGGCCCGGACGTCGTCATCGAGGCAGTAGGGATGGAAGCGCACGGAACCGGCCCGGCTTACATATACGATCAGGTCAAGCAGCAGTTGCGGCTGCAGTCTGACCGGCCCACCGCCCTACGGGAGGCGATCTACGCCTGCCGCAAGGGCGTCAGCCTCTTCATCCTCGGAGTCTTCGGCGGGTTCGTCGACAAGTTCCCGCTCGGCGCGATGATGAACAAGAGCATGACCGTGCGCGGGGCCCAGCAGCACGGCCATCGCTACATCCCCCAGATCCTGCAGCACATCGCCGACGGCGAGCTCTCCACCGAGCATCTCGCCACCCACATCATGCCGCTGGACCAAGGACCCCACGGCTACGAGATGTTCAAGAACAAGCAGGACGGCTGCGTCCGGGCCGTCTTCCAACTCGACCGATGACCCACACAGCAAGTCAGCACCGGCCGGGGACGCGCTGGCCCTTCGAGGATCTCAGACCGCGTCCCACCTCAGCACAACCAGAAGGGAAGTGATCGCGGATGCGGCGGATAACGCTGCCGAGCGGGGAGTTCATCCCTGTGCTGGGCCAGGGCACCTGGGGCTGGGGTGAGGACCCCGGCCGCCGCCGCGACGAGGTCACAGCGCTGCACGCCGGCCTCGAGCTGGGCATGACGCTGGTCGACACCGCCGAGATGTACGCCGACGGCGGCGCGGAGGAGGTGCTCGGTGAAGCATTGGCGGGTCGCCGCGACGAGGCGTTCGTGGTCAGCAAGGTCCTGCCGTCCCACGCCTCCCGTACCGGCACGATCGCGGCCTGCGAACGCAGCTTGAAACGCCTGGGCACCGATCGGATCGATCTCTACCTGCTGCACTGGCAGGGCAGGTACCCGCTGGAGGACACGGTGGCGGCCTTCCAACAGCTCGTCGAGGACGGGAAAATCCGATATTGGGGCGTCAGCAACTTCGACCACCTGGCCCTCGCCGACCTGGGGGACCTGCCGGGCAGCAGCGGGCTGGCCACGGATCAGGTGCTGTACAACCTGTCGCGGCGAGGACCGGAGTACGACCTACTGCCGTGGTGCACCGACCACCAGCTGCCGGTCATGGCGTACTCGCCGATCGAGCAGGGCCGCATCCTTCACGACACGACGCTGAACGACGTCGCGGCCCGCCACGGCGTCAGCCCCGCGGCGGCGGCCCTCTCCTGGGTGCTGCGCCGCGACTCGCTCTGCACGATCCCCAAGGCGAGCAGCCCGCAGCATGTGCGCGACAACGCCACAGCACTGGACGTGAAGCTGACCCGCGAAGACCTGGATGCTCTGGATCGAGCGTTTCCGCCGCCGAGCGGACCGCGACCACTAGAAATGCTGTGATCCTGCGAGGCTGGAGCCATGCTCGGCGGCATGTCCTTGGTCGGCCACCTCACTGATCCAGAGACGGTGTGGTCCTCCCGATCAGGCTGGTCACCGACAACGGTGGGCCGTTTCGCTCGTTCCGGTTCGAGCACTTCATCACCGCCCACCCGGTGCTCAGGCGTGTTCGGACTCGTGTCAGGCCCCCCCGGCCAGAAGGGGGGTCCGTGAACGGGCCTTCCAGATCTTGACGTACGAGCGGCTCTACCGCGAGCAGATCGACGACGGGCTCGAGCTGGTCCGCGAGGCCGATGCCTATCGGGTCGAGTTCAACACCGTCCGACCACACGAACACCTGGCTCGGAACCGGCCCTCCGAGGTCCACCGTGGCCTGGCGGACCCCACCGTCCCCACCTTTTCCCAGCCAGAATTCCTACCAACTAGTTGACGCGGGACAATCACACGCTCGAGGGGCCCGGTTGGTACTGGAATTGTTGCGGCACACGTGAAAGAACTGATGGCATGACCTTCACCGCATGGATCGTCCGCGAGACCGAGTCCGGGGCCCAGGCCGCTCTGGAGAACCTTGACGAGAACATCCTGGAGGACCTGGACACCACCGTCCGCGTCACCTACTCCGGCATCAACTACAAGGACGCCCTCGCCCTGCAGGGGCGCCCCGGCGTGATCCGCAAGCACCCGCTGATCCCGGGCATCGACCTGGTCGGCGAGGTCGTGGAGAGCCGCAACCCCCGCTGGAGCGCCGGCGACCGGGTGGTGATGACCGGGGCCGGCTTCGGCGAGGAGCACCACGGCGGTCTCTCGCAGCTGGCCACGGTGAGCGGCGACGACCTGGTGGCGGTACCCGATGCCTTCTCGGCCAAGCAGGCCGCGGCCATCGGCACCGCTGGCTTCACCGCCTCGCTGAGCCTGCTCGCCCTTCAGCGCGCAGGCCTCACCCCCGACCGCGGCCCCGTTCTGGTGACGGGCGCCGGCGGGGGCGTGGGCTCCGTCGCACTGGCCCTGCTGGCCGGTTCCGGCTACGAGGCGCATGCCGTCACCGGCCGCCCCGACGAGCTGCGCGACCAGCTCACGGCGCTCGGCGCCTCCACGATCATCTCCCGCGAGGACCTGGACACCGGCGGCAAGCCGCTGGCCAAGCAGCGCTGGGCGGGCGCCATCGACGCCGTCGGCGGCGCCCCACTGGCCAGCGCCCTGGCCTGCCTGTACCAGGAGGGCGTGGCCACCACCTGCGGCCTGGCAGCCGGCCCGAAGTTTGCGGGCAACGTGATGCCCTTCATCCTGCGGGGCGTCTCGCTGCTGGGCATCGACTCGGTCCGCACGCCCGCGGATCGCCGCGCCGCTGCCTGGCAGCTCCTGGCCGAGGCCTTCGCGCCGCAGCGCCTGGATGGCATCACGCGCACCGTCGCCCTGGCCGACGTGCAGCACACCGCCGAGGAACTGCTGGCGGGCAGGGGCACCGGCCGCACCGTCGTCGAGGTGCCCCCGCTGGGCAGCTGACCCTCAGGCCGAGGCCAGCGGCTCGCAGGCCAGCCACACGGGGCCGCACTTCTACAGCGAGTCGCTGCGCATCCCCGTGCCCGTTTCAGGGCCGAGTGAGACCGTCGATGGTCCGGTTCACCGAGTGGCTTCGGACAGCCGACACAAGGGATGACTGCTCGGTGAGGACAGCCTGGAGGCGAGGGTCCTGACCCAAGCGCAGCAGGGCGGCACGGTCGGGCATCCCCACGATGACCACGGCATCAGTGGGTCGTTGTGGCGGGGTGTCGTGCTGGACCTCTGGTGTCGGGTACGGCGTGAGCGCCCGGGGCAGCGCGGTTTGCGTGCGCACCTCGATGGCCCTTGTCGCGGCGAGGGCGGGCCCGAGGTGCTCATGCACGCACGTGTCGTGTTCTCCTTCTCACTGTGCGCGATCACGATCGTGGCGTCGATGTCTAGCACGATGACGTCGGCGAGGTCGGTCCCGGCGACCTTGGACGCCGGGACGCCGCCGGGCAGTTGGGCCCACCCGTGGCGCCGGACCCGAGCAGGGGCGGCCGCGATCTTATTCCGTCGACCGGGCGTCATCGACTTCGGCGTGCGCCACACCGTCGGGGCCGATGCGACCGGGCCCAGGACACCGGCCTGGTGGCGCAGCACGCCGATGTCGGCGATCGCCTTGGACAGCTCGTCGGTCAGGCCGGTCCGGTCGGCCAGGAGCCTGGTCATGATGCTGCCGGTGTGAGCCACCACGCCGACGTCGGCCGTCACCGACAGACCCGTCGACCATGAAGTACGCTTCACCGACGGAGTGCCTCCCAACGCGGAGAACTTGGGACATCGCAATCGCAAGTTTCCCTGGCTGGGCAGGCGCCTTCGTGCTTCCACCGATCACTCCGCGGCGTCGTGGACGATCCGGGCTAGCCCCCGGGTCCGGCCTGATTTGCCTACGACCCCCTCGTTGTCGGTGGAGAACGTAGGGTCTGGAAAGTCACCACACAACGATTGGAGATCCACTATGAAGGCTGTGGTCTATCAGGGACCGCGCGATGTCGCGGTCACGGATGTTCCGGACGCGAAGATCGAGCGACCCACCGATGTCCTGGTCAGGGTAACGTCGACGAACATCTGCGGCTCGGACCTCCACATGTACGAGGGGCGGACCTCCTTCGAGGTAGGTCGGACGTTCGGTCACGAAAACATGGGAGAGGTGGTGGAGATCGGCAAGGGAGTGGAGAAGGTCAAGGTGGGCGACCGGGTCGTGCTGCCCTTCAACATCTCGTGCGGGTTCTGCAAGAACTGCGAGCGCGGCCTTACGAACTACTGCCTGACGACGCAACCGGACCCGTCGGCCGCCGGTGCGGCCTACGGCTTCGCCGAAATGGGCCCGTACGGCGGCGGGCAGGCGGAACTGCTCCGTGTGCCTTTCGGTGACCACAACGCGCTGCGCCTGGGTGAGGATGCGGAGGAGAAGGAGAACGACTACGTCATGCTCTCCGACATCTTCCCCACCGGCTACCACGCCACCGAGATGGCAGGCGTGATCCCGGGCGACAGCGTCGTGATCGCCGGGGCTGGCCCCGTGGGACTGATGGCCGCCCTGTCGGCGACGATCAAGGGCGCCGCAAAGGTGATGGTGGTCGATCGCCACCCCGACCGGCTCGCGCTGGCCGAGCAGATCGGCGCGATCGCCATCGACGACTCCAAGGTCGACCCCGTGCAGGCTGTGCTGGACCAGACCATGGGGCTCGGAGCCGACCGCGGCTGCGAGTGCGTCGGCTACCAGGCCCACGACCCTGAGGGCAATGAAGACCCGGCCGCCACCTTGAACATGCTCATCAACTCGGTCCGGTTCACCGGCGGGATCGGCACCGTCGGCGTGTTCGTCCCCCAGGACCCGGGGGCCAAGGGCGAATTGGCCAAGCAGGGCAAGGCAGCCATCGACTTCGGCACCCACTGGTTCAAGGGACAGACCATGGGCAACGGTCAGGCCCCCGTCAAGAGGTACAACCGCCGGCTGCGAGACCTCATCGCGGCTGACAAGGCGAAGCCGTCCTGGATCGTCTCCCACGAGATCTCGCTGGAGCAGGCTGCCGATGCCTACAGGAACTTCGACTCCAGGTCCAAGGGTTGGACCAAGGTCGTCATCAAGCCCGGCATGTGAAACGGAAAGAAGGCAAGCTGATATGGCAGCAGATCTTCAGGGCAAGAGGGTCGCGATCCTCGCCGCCGACGGAGTCGAGCGCGTTGAGCTCGAGCAACCTCGCGAAGCGCTGAACCGCGCGGGCGCTCAGACCGAGGTCCTCTCGATCCACGACGGCGAGATCAAGGCCCGTAAGAACGACCTGGATGAAGCGGGCACGTTCACCGTCGACGGGTTGGTCGCCGACGCCTCGGTGGGCGACTACGACGCCTTGCTGCTTCCCGGCGGCACGGTGAACCCCGACCAGCTCCGGGTCGACAAGGACGCCGTTTCCTTCGTCCGTGACTTCGTCGAGAGCGGCAAGCCAGTGGCGGCGATCTGTCACGGGCCGTGGACGTTGATCGAGGCCGGCGTGGCCGCCGGTCGCACCCTGACATCGTTCCCGAGCATTCGCACCGACCTGCGCAACGCCGGCGCCGACGTCGTCGACCAGGACGTGGTGGTCGACAAGAATCTCATCACCAGCCGCTCGCCGGAGGACCTGCCGGCGTTCTCCGAGGCCATAGTGTCTCAGCTCGCAGGCACCACGACAAAGGAAGAGGAGAAGTCATGAGTGTGACCAAGGGATTGCTGGTCAGGTTTGACGCGTTGCCCGGGAAGGAGGACGACGTGAAGGAGTTCCTTGACAGCGGCCGTGCGCTTGTTGAGGACGAGCAGGCGACCACCGCGTGGTTCGCGATCCGCCTCGGTCCGACCTCGTTCGGGATCTTCGACGTGTTCCCCGATGACGCCGGACGTGACGCCCACCTGTCCGGCCCTGTTGCGGTAGCTCTCGGCGAGCAGACCGGCACGTTGTTCTCCGAACCGACGATCGAGAAGCTCGACGTACTGGGATCCAAGCTCCCCGCCTGACACCACAGACCGGGAGTACTGGCCCAGAGAGGAGGGGTCGCTGCGCGCGGTGACTTCGGGCTTGCACAGCTCGCTGACGTCGTGGCAGCGGGCCCTTCTCTTGCGGCCTATCGCTCATCACCAACAGATCGAGGAACCGCGATGACAGCAACTGACGACGGCGTTGCCACGACGCGTTCACCCGAGGTAGCAGTGATCGGGGGAGGGATCGTCGGTCTGTCGACGGCGTACGCGCTGCGGGAGCAGGGCGTGCCGGTGCGCTTGTACGAGGCTGGTCTGCCCGGGACGGGTCAGTCCGCCGGCGAGTCGCGGATCTTCCGGCATGCCCACGACGACCCGCGACTCGTCGCTTTCGCGCGCGAAAGCCGCGGCGTATGGGATGAGTGGGCCGAGCACTTCGACGTCGAGCTGGTCTCATCCGACGGTGTCCTGGCGATCGGAGACAGCGCCCTGGCGCGGCTGCGGGTGCTCGACCAGGTCGGCGGCGTGCAAGCGCACGAGATCGACGCGGACGAGGTCGCCCAGCGAATGCCGCTGCTCGCTGGGTACTCGGGGCCAGCGGTGCTCGACGAGTCAGGCGGCGCGATCCGCACCCGCGCCGCGATCACGGCACTCACGGGTGCCCTCGCAGATGCGGTCACCACCGGGGAGGTCATCTCCATCGATCCCCGCGCCGACGGGACGGTCGAGGTGCGCAGCGTCACCGACCGGGCTGTCTACTCCAAGGTGGTCGTGTGCGCCGGCCGCGAAACCGCCCGGCTGGCACGCGGCGTCGGCCTGTCGCTGCCGGTTCGCCTTGCCGCACACGTCCGGCTGACCTTCGACGTGAAAGCCGCCGCCCCGGCACGAGTCGCGTGCCTGCAGGACAGCAGCGGCGTCTTCGGCGAAGTCGGCGTCTACGCGACGCCGCTACCGGGCAACAACAGCTATTCGGTCGGACTCAGCGACACCGTCGGCGTCCGCGAGGACGGAACTTTCATCGACTCTGCGGCGATTCGATCGCTGGACGAACGCGCACGCGAATACGTGACACGGGCGCTGCCCGGTCTCCACCCAGAGCCGCGCGACTTCCTTCACTGTTGGGTGACCGACCTCCCGTGGAGTGAGGACGGCGTGGCCGTGTGGGAGGCAGGCTCCGTCTTTTTTGTGGCCGGTCACAATTTGTTCAAGCAGGCACCTGCGCTGGGTCGCGCTCTGGCCCGGGCTGCGACCGGCGGCGGTCTCTCCGCCGAGCTCACGCCCGAAGCGCGCCTCGGCGAGGCCCAGGGCTAGCCCCGATCTTTCGTGACGGCGGTCGGGATCGTGTCGGAGCCGTGTTGTCGGGTGCGCCCGTGTGCGGAGTGACTGCGGGTACGACGACGGGCCGGCTGGCGCTGCCGGGCTGCGGCTCTCCGGGTGGTGATGTCGGGGGCGGACGGGCCAGGTCAGGCCGGTTGCGGAATGGCAGCGATGTTCGCGAAGACCGCGGCGATTCTGTTCGCCCAGGACCTGCTGATGCCCGATCCCCCTGCTCCGGCATCACGCCCAGCGAGAACAGCCCTCCCGTCGAAGCGCTCGCGGCCCTAGCGTCGGGGCATGGACATCGACACCTCCCGCATGGACTCCATCCCCGCCCAGCAGCAGGAGTGGCCCGGCCTGACCACCCTGCTGGACCCGCCCGCCGACCACGGCGAGCAGAGCTATGTCGGCCGCGAACGGCTGGTCGGCAAGAAGGCCTTGATCACCGGTGGCGACTCTGGCATCGGCCGTGCCACCGCCATCGCCTTCGCCCGTGAGGGTGCGGACGTGGCGATCGGCTACCTGCCCGACGAGCAGTCCGACGCCGAGCAGGTCAGGCAGCTCATCGAGGCCGAGGGTCGCACCGCCGTCCTGGTGGCCAAGGACCTGCGCACCAAGCAGGCCAACCAGGAGCTGGTCGACGAGGCCGTGCAGGGCCTGGGTGGCCTGGACATCGTCGTGGCCAATGCCGGCTACCACTGGGGCCGCACCGAGGGTCTCGCCGAGATCGGCGAGGACGAGATGCGCCAGGCCGTCGAGACCAACCTGTACGCCACGGTCTGGCTCTGCCAGGCGGCCCTGCCGCACCTGCAGCAGGGTGCCTCCGTCGTGATCACCACCTCGGTACAGGCCTACGATCCGTCCGAGAGCCTGATGGACTATGCCGCCACGAAGGCCGCACTGAACAACTTGACCGTCTCGATGGCGGCCGACCTCGGCCCCCAGGGGATCCGGGTCAATGCGGTGGCGCCGGGGCCGATCTGGACGCCGCTGCAGCCCGCCACCAAGACGCCGGAGAGCGTCGAGAAGTGCGGTGCCGACACGCCGCTGGGTCGCGCAGGGCACCCCATCGAGGTGGCCACCGCCTATGTCTACCTGGCCAGCGACGAGGCCAGCTACGTCTCCGGCACCGTGCTCGGGGTGACCGGCGGCAAGCCCGTCTTCTGACCCCACCCGCAACGGCCGTCACCCGTCCATCGAGGGCGGATGGCGGCCGTTCCCCTTGTCGCCGCAGGACAACCCTCAGTCACTGCGTGTACCGTCACGCTGCTGGCTCCTCACCAGTAATTGAATGGCTGTGGCAAGGGCTTCGGCGCAGGCAAGGCGTGCGGGAGGAGGGCTCGCGCGAAGGAGTGGGATGTACACGATCACGAAGGCAGCCGAGCTGGTGCGGGTGACCCCGGCGCGGCTGCGGGCCTGGGAGCTGCAGTACGGGATCGTGCAGGCGCATCGCGACGAGCACGGGACCCGTCTCTACGACGAGGACCAGATCGACATGTTGCGCGAGATGGCGGCCATGGTGCAGCGCGGGCTGGCGCCCGGGCGCGCCGCGCAGCTCGTGCGGCAGGCCTTCGCGCGATACTCCGCGGACCAGGCCGCCGAGACGAACCGCGCAACCCACGAGATGGACCGGATGATGGCCGAGGGCGACCTGGTCAAGGCCGCCGCCGAGCTCGAACCCAGGACCCTGCACCAGATGCTGGGCCGCGCGCTGCGCCCCGACCAGGGGATCGCCCTGGAGCAGGTCTTCGACGACTGGCTGCTGCCGCAGTTCCAGCGGCTGGGCTGGTCCTGGGAGGAGGGGCAGATCGTCGTGGCGCAGGAGCACTTCGTCACCGCGGCGGTGATGCGCGTGCTCGCGCGTTGCTTCGACGAGCTGGAGGAGGGCGACGGTCCCGTCGTGATGATGGGCCTGCCTCCCGGCTCGCGCCACGAGCTGGGACTGCTCTGCTTCGCCATCTGCGCCCGGCTCCGTGGCCTCCAGGTGGTCTACCTCGGGGCCGACGTTCCGCTGAGCACCTGGCTCGAGGCCGTTCGCCTGCGCCGCCCGCGCGCCGTGGTGACCGCGGCCTCGATGCGTCGCGACGCGATCAGCGCCGGCCGGGTCGCCGACCTGCTGGCTGCGCACGGCATGCGCGACGTGTGGACCGGCGGCGCCCATGGCGACGAGGTGCACGGAGCCGCCGTCCTGCCGCACCGGGTCGGCGAGGCCACCATGCTGCTCGACGCGCAGCTGCGCGCCGGGCTGGGCGCCCGGCCTCGGCTGGAGGTCGCCGGACGCTCCCGCGTCGTCCCGCTGCGCACCCCGGTGCATCCCTCGCAGCGGGTCCTGCCCCCGGGCGACGACTCCGCCTGACCTGCCTCCCTCAGCCCAGCAGCTGCAGCGAGACAGCCATCACCGCCATCCCTGCCACCAGGCCGTAGGCGGCCGCATGGTGCTCGCCGACCGCCTCGGCGGTGGGCAGCAGCTCGTCGAGGGAGATGAAGACCATCACCCCGGCCACGGCGCACAGGCAGCCGCCCACCAGGGCTGGGGAGATGAACGGGGCCAGTGCCAGGAAGAGCAGTCCGGCTCCGATCGGCTCCGCCATGCCGGAGCCCAGCGCGTAGAGCATCGCCTTGCGTCGCGAGCCGGTCGCGGCGTGGATCGGCACCGCCACCGCGATGCCCTCGGGGATGTTGTGGATGGCGATCGCCACGGCGATCGGCAGCCCGGCCCGGAAGTCGTCCAGACCGGTGACCAGGGTGGCGAAGCCCTCCGGCAGGTTGTGGATGGTGAGGGCCAGCGCCGTCATCGTCCCCGCGCGCATCAGCCGCCGGCCCCGGTCGCCGTCGCTGCCCTGGTCGTGGTGCAGGCCCACGGGTTCGTGGGGGTTCATGCTGTCCGGCACCAGCCGGTCGATCAGCATGATCAGGGCGATGCCGCCGAAGAAGCAGGCCAGGGCCGTCCACATGCCTCCGTGGCGGTGCAGCTGCTCGGCCCCGCCCGCCAGCAGTTCCATGAAGGAGACGTAGACCATGACACCGGCCGACAGGCCCAGCCCGGAGGCGAGCAGCCGCGGCGACGACCTGCCGCGGGCCACCACCAGGCCACCCAGGCCGGTGGACAGGCCCGCGAGCAGGGTGAGCAGGAAGGCGCCTGGCAGTCCGGTCAGCATGGGGCGCACCCTAGTTCCCTGCCCAGCCTCTCGCATCCGATCCGCGCCACGACGCGGGGAAGGTGCTGCCCCCGCGTGGAGATGCGTCGACGCGTCACGGTGGGCTAGACTCCCAGAGCCCTTCAACGGGGCATGCGGGCGTAGCTCAATGGTAGAGCCCTAGTCTTCCAAACTAGCTACGCGGGTTCGATTCCCGTCGCCCGCTCGGAACCAGGGGCCGGTGCCAGTGCACCGGCCCCTTTCCTGTGCCTGCAGGCCGTGCATGGTCCCGGCCTTCACCAGGTGTCCCGGGTGTTGACCTTGCGCCCCGGGGATCCACCTTGCGCTCTGGGGGTCCACCAAGCGCCCCTGGCGCAACCTTGCGCCTGGAATTACGCGCGCAACGTTGCTTTTCGGGCGCGACGTGGTCGTCAGAGGCGCAGGGTGTGGGCACCTGGCGCGACATACATCCAGGAGGCGCGATGTGCAGTCGAGAGGCGCGAGGCGCAGTCAGAGGGCGCGAGGTGCAGTCGGAGGACGCGAAGAGTGGCAGGGGTGCAGGGCTCTGCGGTGCAGGCGTCGCACGGGGCCTGGGCAGGACCCGGTTGCGGGGGGAGCGCGCTCAGCTCAGCAGGGCGTGCAGGGGCGCGCGCCGCACCCGTCTCGGGCGTGGTTTGCCACCCGACCCCACCCCGCTAGGATTGCCAGGTCTGCCATATGCGCATCTAACGATCAGGAGAACCTGTGCCCAGCACTGTTGAGCAGCTCAGCCCGTCCCGGGTGAAGCTCACGATTGACATGCCCTTCGAGGAACTGAAGCCGAGCCTGGACAAGGCCTACCGCGAGATCGCCCAGCAGGTGACGATCCCCGGCTTCCGCAAGGGCAAGGTTCCCGCGGCCATCATCGACCAGCGCTTCGGGCGCGGCATGGTGCTGCAGGAGGCCATCAACGACGCCCTGCCCGATGCCTACGGCCAGGCCGTGCTCGAGCACAAGCTGACCCCCCTGGGCCAGCCGGAGATCGACGTCACCAACCTCGAGGACGGCAAGAGCGTCCAGTTCACCGCCGAGGTCGACGTGCGTCCTGACTTCGAGCTGCCCTCCTTCGACCAGATCAGCGTCGAGGTCGAGCCCACCAGCTTCGACGAGAAGGAGCTCGACGATCGCGTCGAGACCCTGCGTCAGCGCTTCGCCACCAACACCGACGTGGAGCGCGCCGCCCAGGACGGCGACGTCGTCACCGTCGACCTCGAGGGCTCCCAGAACGGTGAGGTCCTGGAGGACGCCACCGCCGAGGGCATCCAGTACAAGCTCGGCTCGGGCGGCATGCTCGAGGGCATGGACGAGGCCATCGCCGGCCTGAAGGTGGGCGAGTCCAAGACCTTCACCTCCAAGCTGCTGGGCGGCGCCCACCGCGACGAGGACGCCGACATCAAGGTGACCGTCACCAAGGTGCAGGAGCAGGAGCTGCCCGAGGTCGACGACGAGTTCGCGCAGATGGTCAGCCAGTTCGACACCGCCGAGGAGATGCGCGCCGACCTGCGCGAGCGCCTGGTGCAGATGGCCCGCCTGGAGCAGGCTGCCGACGCCCGCGACAAGGTCCTCGAGGCCGTCATCGCCAAGACCGACTTCGAGCTGCCGCAGAACCTGGTCACCGCCGAGATCGACGCGCGCAAGCAGCAGGTCAACCAGCAGCTCGCCTCCGCCGGCCTCAGCGTCGAGCAGTACCTCAAGGACGCCGAGGACGAGACCGCGGAGACCGAGGAGGACTTCTGGGCCGAGATCGAGAAGCGTTCCATGGACGCCCTCAAGGCGCAGATCGTGCTGGACAAGCTCGCCGACGAGAACGAGTACGACGTCAGCCAGGAAGAGCTGACCCAGATGATCTTCACCAAGGCGCAGCAGAACGGCACCTCGCCCGAGGCCGAGATCCAGCACATGCAGGAGCACAACCACCTGCCCGAGTGGATGCAGGAGATCCGCCGCTCGAAGGCGCTGGAGCAGATGGTCAACGCCGCTGCCATCTCCGACACCGAGGGCAAGAAGATCGACCTGTCCAAGCTCGCCGCCGACGGCACCCTGATCGAGGGCGACGACGACGAGGACGAGGCCCCCAAGGCCCCGGCCAAGAAGGCTGCTGCGAAGAAGGCTCCGGCCAAGAAGACCGCCGCCAAGAAGGCCGAGGCCGGCGAGGAGCAGGCTGAGGAGGCCGCTGCCGACGAGGCCAAGCCGGCCAAGAAGGCTGCTGCCAAGAAGGCTCCGGCCAAGAAGACCGCCGCCAAGAAGGCCGAGGCCGGCGAGGAGCAGGCTGACGGGGCCGCTGCCGACGAGGCCAAGCCGGCCAAGAAGGCTGCTGCCAAGAAGGCCCCGGCCAAGAAGACCGCCGCCAAGAAGGCCGCGGCCACCGAGGAGAAGGCCGACGAGGCCTGAGCCGACGGCTCACAGCACCAGTGACGGGCGCCACGCAGCAGCGTGGCGCCCGTCGCATGCCCGACATCACCGTGGGGTAGCGTCAACCGCGCACCCAGACCAATGCGAGGAGCACCACCGTGTTCGATCGGCTCAGGCGTCGCCGCCGCCCCAGCGTCGACCAGACCCCCGACGGGGGCGTCCTGATCGGCCCCGAGACCCCGCAGGAGGCCGCCGCGCGGGTCACCGACCCGACGGCCCGCTCGCGCGTCGTGGTGCAGGAGACGCCCCAGCCTGCCACCCCCACCACGCCGGTCCCGGCGCCGCACGGCCCTTCGGCCGCAGGCCGCTCCGGCCTGCCCCGCTTCGTCATGGTGGCTCTCTGCCTGGCCGCCGCGGTGGTGCTGCTGATCCAGCTGCACGAGCTGGCCAGCATCGTGGCGCCGCTCTTCTTCGCGCTGAACCTGATGATCACCGCCTACCCGCTGCAGCGCTTCCTGGTGCGCAAGGGTGCTCCTGCCTGGCTCGGCTCCGTGCTGGCCGGTCTCGCGGTCCTGCTGGTGCTGGGCCTGATGCTCTTCGGCCTGGCCTACTCGGTGGCCGCGATGGTGGGGGAGCTGCCCACCTACACCAACGAGTTCACCAACCTGTACAACCAGACCCTCCAGCAGCTCACCCGCCTCGGTTTCGACGAGGGCGTCCTGGTGCAGCAGCTGAAGGGCATCGACCCGAACAGCATCATCAACGTGGTCACCGGCGTGCTCAGCAATGCCTCCGGCGTGGCCACCCTGGCCGTCGTCGTGCTCACCACGCTGATCTTCATGGTGATGGACTCGATGAACATCGAGCAGCGCCTGGCGGCTGCCCGCGCCCAGCACCCCAGCTTCGTCGAGGGGCTGCAGAACTTCGCCCAGGGCATCCGCAAGTACTGGATGGTCACCACCCTGTTCGGCCTGATCGTGGCCGTGGTGGACTACGGCATCCTGGTGGGCGTCGGGGTGCCGCTGGCCCTGGTCTGGGCCATGTTCAGCTTCCTCACCAACTACATCCCCAACATCGGTTTCGTGGTGGGCCTGATCCCGCCGGCCCTGCTGGCGCTGGTGGAGGGCGGCTGGAAGCCCGCCGTCTTCGTGGTGGTGGGCTACTCGGTGGTCAACTTCATCATCCAGTCGATCCTGCAGCCGCGGGTGGCCGGAGACGCGGTCGGTCTGACCCCCACGCTCTCCTTCGCCTCGCTGCTGCTGTGGGGCTGGGTCTTCGGTGGCCTCGGTGCGCTGATCGCCCTGCCGCTCTCCCTGCTGGTCAAGGCGCTGCTGGTGGACATCGATCCGCAGGCCCGCTGGGTGAACACGCTGGTCAGCTCCCGGATCTCCGACGGCGTCGAGGAGCCGGAGACCAGTACACCCCAAAGCATGTGAAGCCAACAGCGAACAGGTGTGGATCTCCCTTGTCCGGGGGCCGTGCCCGGGTAGGTTGACGGGGTGAGTGAAAACGCATCTGACCGCATCATCCGCGCCGCGGGGGGCGTGGGCAGTGGCTTCGGCATGACGGACAACGTCTACCAGGCCCTCCTCGCCAACCGCATCGTCTTCCTCGGCGACGAGGTGAAGGACGAGAATGCCAACGCCATCTGCGCGCAGCTCCTGCTGCTCAACGCGGAGGACCCCGAGAAGGACATCTACCTCTACATCAACTCGCCCGGTGGATCGGTGACGGCCGGCATGGCCATCTTCGACACCATGCAGTGGATCAGCAATGACGTGGCCACCGTCGCCATGGGCCTCGCCGCCTCCATGGGGCAGTTCCTGCTCAGCGCCGGCACCAAGGGCAAGCGCTATGCCCTGCCGCACAGCCGCATCATGATGCACCAGCCCTCGGGCGGCATCGGCGGCACGGCCTCCGACATCCGGATCCAGGCCGAGCAGAGCCTGCACGTGAAGCGCGAGATGGCCACCCTGATCGCCCAGCACACCGGCCAGTCGCTGGAGCAGATCGAGGCCGATTCGGACCGTGACCGCTGGTTCACGGCCCAGCAGGCCCTCGAGTACGGCTTCATCGACCACGTCTACGAGCGCGCATCGCAGATCACCAGCGACGCGCCGAACCAGTGAGGACAACCATGACCAATCCCATGCTTCCCGGGGGAATGGCACCCGCTGGCCCCTCGATGGACTACTACATCCCGCAGTGGGAGGAGCGCACCTCCTACGGCATGCGCCGGGTGGATCCGTACACCAAGCTCTTCGAGGAGCGGATCATCTTCCTGGGCACCCCGATCAGCGACGAGATCGCCAATGCCGTGATGGCGCAGCTGCTGTGTCTGCAGCAGATGGACTCCGAGCGTCCGATCAGCATGTACATCAACTCGCCCGGTGGCTCCTTCACGGCGCTCACGGCGATCTACGACACCATGCGCTACATCAAGCCCGACGTGCAGACGGTCTGCCTCGGCCAGGCGGCCTCCGCCGCGGCCGTGCTGCTGGCCGCCGGCACCAAGGGCCGTCGCATGGCGCTGCCGAACTCGCGCATCCTGATCCACCAGCCGGCCACCGAGGGTGGCTACGGGCAGAGCTCGGACCTGGAGATCCAAGCCAACGAGATCCTGCGCATCCGTGGGCTGATGGAGAACATGCTGGCCTCCGACACCGGCCAGAGCGTGGAGAAGGTGAGCCGCGACATCGAGCGCGACAAGTACCTCACCGCGCAGGAGGCGGTGGAGTACGGCATCGTCGACGACATCCTCACCTCGCTGAAGGACCTCGGCTGAGCCGAATGCTGGACCTGGGCTGAGACCAGCCCGACGGCCGACCCGACGCGGAGCCCCGACATGACGGAATCCGCACTCGGGTCGGCCGCCTCCCGGCTAAGGTGGCCGAAGACTGAAAGGACGAAGCATGGCGCGCATCGGGGAATCGGGTGATCTGTTCACCTGCTCCTTCTGTGGCAAGAGCCAGAAGCAGGTCAAGAAGCTGATCGCCGGGTCCGGCGTGTACATCTGCGACGAGTGCATCGACCTGTGCAACGAGATCATCGAGGAGGAGTTCAGCGACGCCTCCGGCGGTGTCGGCCTGCTCGACGAGCTGCCCAAGCCGATGGAGATCCGGGACTTCCTGGACTCCTACGTGATCGGCCAGGACGAGGCGAAGAAGACCCTGTCGGTGGCCGTCTACAACCACTACAAGCGCGTCCAGGCCGCAGCTGCCTCCGGCAGCGCCCGTCGCGGCGGCGACGACGAGTCGGTGGAGCTGGGCAAGTCGAACATCCTGCTGATCGGCCCCACCGGCTGCGGCAAGACCTACCTCGCCCAGACGCTGGCCAAGATGCTCAACGTCCCCTTCGCGATGGCCGATGCGACGGCGCTGACCGAGGCGGGCTATGTCGGTGAAGACGTCGAGAACATCCTGCTCAAGCTGATCCAGGCCGCGGACTTCGACGTCAAGAAGGCCGAGACCGGCATCATCTACATCGACGAGATCGACAAGGTCGCCCGCAAGAGCGAGAACCCCTCGATCACCCGTGACGTCTCCGGTGAGGGCGTGCAGCAGGCCCTGCTGAAGATCCTGGAGGGCACCGTCGCCTCCGTGCCGCCGCAGGGTGGCCGCAAGCACCCGCACCAGGAGTTCATCCAGATCGACACCACGAACGTGCTGTTCATCGTGGGTGGCGCCTTCGCCGGTCTGGAGCACATCATCGACGAGCGGATCGGCAAGCGTCCGCTGGGCTTCAACACGGCCACCCAGGCCCGCCAGGAGCTGGGCAGCGACCCGTTCAGCCAGGTCCGGCCCGAGGACCTGCACAAGTTCGGGCTGATCCCGGAGTTCATCGGCCGCCTGCCGATGATCGCCACCGTGACCCCGCTCGACGAGGACGCCCTGGTGCGGATCCTGACCGAGCCGCGCAATGCCCTGGTCAAGCAGTACCGCAAGATGTTCGAGCTGGACGGTGTCACCCTGGAGTTCTCCGACGACGCCGTGCAGGCGGTGGCGCTCAAGGCGCTGGAGCGGGGCACCGGTGCCCGTGGCCTGCGGGCGATCCTGGAGGAGACGCTGCTCGAGGTGATGTTCGAGGTGCCCAGCCATTCCGAGATCGCCGAGGTCGTCGTCACCGGCGAGTGCGTGCGGGGCGAGGCGCATCCGACCCTGGTCCCGCGGGGCCGGCTGCGCACCGAGCTGAGCGCCTGAGATGGCCCTCGACGAGCCGGTCGCGGCCGTCGACAGCGCCGCCTCCGGAGGTCCCGGGCTGGGCAGCCAGCTGATGATGCTGCTGCTCGGCGGGCTGGCCATGCTGCCCGGCTTCCTGGGGGCCCTGGCCGCGCACGACGGCGGGCGCCCGATCTACCGCTGGCTCGGCATCGTGGTCAGCCTGGCCATGCTGGGTTCGGTGCTGATGGTCTCGCGCAAGCTGCGGCGCACCGTGCCGGGCTTCGGCCTGGCGCTGCTGGTCTCGATCGGCGCGAACCTGGTGCTGCTGCTGGTGCAGCTGTTCGCCATGGACGCCCCGCAGGGCTTCGGCGAGTGGCTGCTGCGCTGCGCCTGGTTCCTGGTGGTGCCGCTGCTGGCCACGATCTACCTGGCGGTGCGTGCGCTGCTGCAGCGCCGTCGTCAGCGCGCCACGACGAGCAGCTGAGCCTCATCCCGTCTGACAAGGTATTCGTCCACGAGGCAGCCCCCGCGGGCTGCCTCGTGGCATGTCCGGGCCCGGTGGCAGGATGGGAGCATGATCATCACCGTCCCCACCACCGAACTGCTCGAACGTCTCGCCGGCCGCCTCCCCGAGGGGGTCGAGGCCAGGCTGTGGGCGATGGACGGTCCTTCCGGCATCGAGCGCATCGACCTGGCCGTGCTGCCCTACATGGCGCCGGCCACCATCCTCGACGTCCTCGACGGCGAGGACGTGGGCCACGTGCAGAGCCAGGCGCTGGGCTTCGACAAGGTGGACCAGCACCTGCCGCAGGGCGTCGGCTTCAGCAATGCCGTCGGGGTCCACGAGGACTCCACCGCCGAGCACACCCTTGCCCTGGTGCTGGCCGCCCAGCGCGACCTGCCGCTCTTCGTGGAGCGCCAGCCGCAGGGCTCCTGGGAGCAGCCCTTCAGCCCGGGCCTGCTGGGCCGCACCGTGCTGGTGGTGGGCGTCGGGGGAGTGGGAGGCGCGATCGCACACCGGCTGGTGCCCTTCGGCGTCGAGCTGCTGCGCAGCGCCTCGCGTGGGCGCAGCGATGAGCTGGGCCAGGTGCACGGCCCCGAGGCGCTCGACGAGCTGGTCTCGCAGGGCGACGTGGTGATCGCCGCGCTGCCGCTGACCGAGCAGACCCGCCACACCTTCGACGCCGCGCGGATCGCCCGGATGAAGCCCGGCGCGCTGCTGGTCAACATCGGACGCGGACCGCTGGTGGACACCGATGCGCTGGTGCAGGCCTGCGCCGAGGGCAGGATCCGTGCCGCCCTCGATGTCGTCGACCCGGAACCGCTGCCTGCCGACCACCCGCTGTGGACCACGACCGGTGTCCTGCTGACCCCGCACGTGGCCGGGCGAACCACCACCATGCTGGACCGCGTGGTGCAGCTGCTGGAGGGCCAGCTGGCCCGCCTGGTGGCCGGTGAGGAGCCGCACCACCGCGTGCTGTGACCACGCTCGGTCGTCCGTCATGGGGCGCTGGTGCGAGAGGGTAACCTCAGGTGATGTGGGGCTGCGCACCAGCGCGCCACGGCAACCGGGAGCACTGCAATGGATGGACTGGCGCGCGTCTCGATGCGCAACCGGGCGCTGATCGCCCTGATCACCGTCTTCGTGACGATCTTCGGCGGGCTCACGGCCACCGGCCTGAAGCAGGAGCTGATCCCCAGCCTGCAGCTTCCCAGTGCCTTCATCATGACCAGCTATCCGGGCGCCAGCCCCCAGGTGGTGGAGGAGCGGGTCACCACGCCCATCGAGCAGGCCGTGCTCAGCATGCAGGGCCTGGAGGGCTACAGCTCCACCTCCACCACCGGCAGCTCCACGGTGACGGTGAACGTCAAGTACGGCTCGGACATGGCCCAGGTGCAGCAGCAGCTGCAGGCCTCCATCAGCCGGATCAAGGCCATGCTGCCCGAGGAGGCCGACTCCCAGGTCTTCACCGGCTCCTTCGACGACATGCCGGTGCAGATGCTCTCGGTCAGCGACGGCGGCTCGCCCGAGCAGCTCGCCCAGCGGCTGCAGGCCATCGCCGTCCCCGCCCTGGAGAAGATCGAGGGCGTGCGCCAGGTGCAGCTCTCCGGTGCCCGCGAGCAGCAGGTGCTGGTCACCGTCGACGAGAAGAAGCTGACCGCGGCGGGCCTCACCCTGCCGCAGGTCGCCCAGGCCATCCAGTCGGCCGGCGGACTGGTCTCCGGCGGCTCGCTGGTGGACGGCAACAAGGACCTCGCGGTCACCGTCGGCCAGCGATTCACCAGCGCAGACCAGGTGGCGCGCCTGGCCCTGGTGCCCCAGGGCGGTGCCCAGCAGGCCTCGCAGTCCCAGGCCGGACAGGCACAGGCCGGACCGTCGCAGGCAGGTCAGGCGCAGACCGCGGCACCGATGCCGGTGCGGCTGGACCAGGTGGCCACCGTCAAGCAGACCACCGCGCCGGCCACCTCGATCAGCCGTACCAACGGACGCCCCAGCCTCTCGCTGGCCATCACCAAGACGCCGGACCGTTCCACCGTCGAGGTCTCCCACGCGGTCACCGCTGCGCTGCCCGGCATCGCCGACCAGCTCGGGGGCCAGCCCAGTTTCACCACGGTCTTCGACCAGGCGCCGTTCATCACCCAGTCCATCCACGACCTGCTGGTGGAGGGCGGCCTGGGACTGCTGATGGCCATCGTGGTGATCCTGCTCTTCCTGCGCAGCCTGCGCTCGACGCTGGTGACCGCGGTCTCGATCCCGGTCTCGGTGCTGCTCACCCTGATCGGCCTGCGGCTGGCCGGTTTCAGCCTCAACATCCTCACCCTGGGCGCCATGACCATCGCCATCGGCCGCGTGGTCGACGACTCGATCGTGGTGGTGGAGAACATCAAGCGCCACCTGTCCTACGGCGAGAACAAGCTGACCGCCATCCTCACCGCGGTCAAGGAGGTGGCCACCGCCATCACCGCGGCCACCATCACCACCGTGGCCGTCTTCGTGCCGATCGGCATGGTCAGCGGCCAGACCGGCGAGCTCTTCCGGCCCTTCGCCTTCACCGTCGTGATGGCCATGATGAGCTCGCTGCTGGTGGCACTGACCATCGTGCCGGTGCTCAGCTACTGGTTCCTGCCCTCCCAGGAGGACCCCACCGTCGACCGGGCCGCCGTCGAGGCCGCCGCGCACGAGCAGGAGCGCAGCGGCTGGCTTCAGCGCAGCTACCTTCCGGCGCTGCGCTGGTCCCTGGCGCACCCCGTGGTCTCGCTGCTGGTGGCGCTGGCCCTGCTGGCAGCCACCGTTGGCCTGTCCGGCCTGCTGAAGACCGACTTCCTGGGCTCTGCGGGCATGAACACCCTCACCGTCACCCAGCAGTACCCGCCGGCCATCTCACTGGCGGAGAAGGGCAAGCGCGCGCAGAGGGTGGAGAAGGCGCTGGTGGACACCGAGGGTGTCGAGACGGTGCAGGCCACCATCGGTGGGAGCGGCATCGAGGCGATGTTCGGCGGCGGTTCGGCCGACAGCGCCTCCTTCTCGCTCACCACCGACAAGGACGCCGACCAGACCGCGCTCGCTGATCGGGTGCGCGACAACCTCGAAGCCTTCCAGTCAGACGGTGAGATCACCGTCTCGGCTGCCCAGGGGATGGGCAGCTCGGATGTCACCGTCGTGGTCACCGCCCCGGACACTGCCTCGCTCACCAAGGCCAGCCAGCAGCTGGTCGAGCGCCTCAAGCAGGTGCCCGAGGCCACCAATGTCACCTCCAGCCTGGCGGCCGAGCAGCCGCAGGTGCAGGTCACCGTCGACGAGGCCAAGGCCGCGGGCTACGGCGTGAGCGACCAGGCCCTCGGGCAGCTGGTGCGCGGCGTGCTGAGCCCCGCCACCGTCGGCAAGGTGGAGACGATGAACGGCGGCACCATCGACCTGGTCCTCAGCGCCGGCTCGGTGCCGCAGGGCATCGCACAGCTCAAGGCGATGCCGGTGCTGCGGCTGCCCACCGGGCAGAACGTCACGCTCGCCGACGTCGCCACCGTGAAGCAGACCACCGTCGCCACCGAAGTGGACCACACCGACGGCCAGCGCTCGGTCACCATCTCGTTGACCCCCACCGGCGACAACCTGTCGGCGGTCACCTCCGAGGTGCGCACCGCGCTGGACGAGACCGTGCTGCCCGACGGCGCCTCAGCCAGCCTGGGCGGAGTCGCCGAGGAGCAGGGTGACGCCTTCAAGCAGTTGGGGCTGGCGCTGCTGGCGGCGATCGCCATCGTCTACGTGGTCATGGTGGCCACCTTCAAGTCCCTGGTGCAGCCGCTGCTGCTCACCATCTCCATCCCCTTCGCCGCGGTGGGAGCGCTGGCGGCACTGCTGGTCACCAACACCCCACTGGGCGTGCCGGCCATGATCGGCCTGCTGATGCTGGTGGGCATCGTGGTCACCAATGCGATCGTGCTGATCGACCTGGTGAACCACTACCGCGACCAGGGAGAGAGCGTCGACGTGGCGCTTGAGGACGGTGCCCGTCAGCGGCTGCGTCCCATCATGATGACGGCCGTCGCCACGGTCTTCGCGCTGGTGCCGATGGCCCTGGGCCTGTCCGGTGGCGGTGTGTTCATCTCCAAGCCGCTCGCCATCGTCGTGATCGGCGGCCTGGTGAGCTCGACGCTGCTCACCCTGCTGCTGGTGCCCGTGCTCTACCACCTGGTGGAGGGGCGCAAGGAGCGTCGCCGACTGGGACGGGAGACCGCGGTGGCGGTGCCTTCGGGGGCGACGGCGGTCGCGCCCAGCTCCCAGCAGCAGGTAGGCCGTGCTGCTGCGCTCGGTGCACGGGCCGCGGTCGAGGCCCGCCGTTCGGTGATCGCATCCTCGCCCGGCCGCGCTGAGGACAGCGAGCAGGCCGAGCCCGAGGAGCGGGTCGTGCCCCGTCGCGGGATCGCGAACTGACCACTTGGCATGCAAATTAACAAGTGACTTTCCTAGCTATACAAGGGATTGCGCGATCATCCAAAATCGGATGGTTGTCATGGTCGACCGACCCGATGCACGATCGAGTCAGGTCTCACCCTTGAGGTGGCCGTCCCCGCGGGGGCGGCTCGGGGGACACCCACTGCGCCGGGTTGGCCTGCCCATCGGGGGATGGCAGGACTACCCGGCGTTGTCACGTCCGCTCCCGCTCGTCGGCTCCGTCGCTGGGTCAGCTGAGGCGATGGACGAGCCGCCGCTCGAGATCGGCGACCTGGCCCGACGATCCGGGCGGGATCCGGTCAGGCTCGTGGCTCGTCACCACGCCGGAAGACCACGAAGCGCATAGACAGGTACATGAAGACGGCCTCGGCGGTGGCGGCGGACACCCGGGCCACCTGGAACTGCACACCCAGGTGCACCAGGACCCAGCTCAGTGCCAGGACGAAGGCGGTGTAGTTCAGCACCGTGACCACCACGTAGCGGGCCAGCTCGCCGCCCACCCGGGCGTGGGACTCGAAGTTGAGGGTGCGGTTGAGCAGGTAGGCCAGCGCCAGGGCGATGACATAGCCCAGCGTCACGCTCACCGGATAGGGCAGGTGCAGACCGCGATGGAACAGGGTGAGCAGGGCCACGTCGGTGGAGAAGGTGAATCCGTTGATCATCACGTAGCCGACGGCGGTGGCGGGGATCCAGCGACGCAGCGGGCCGAGCCAGGACCAGAGCCGGTCGCGGATCCGGTCGAAGGCCAGACGCCACCGGGTGAGACGACCGTGGGCGGCCCCGGACACAGAGGATCCGGCCTTGCCAGGGGGCAATGCCGGATCGCTCACGGGACCAGCCTAGCTGGCGGATCAGCGCTCGTCGTCGAGCTCCACCTCACGGTCGGCGTCCTCACGCACGAAGGGCTGCTGCGTGTGGGTGGTTCCGCGGGTGGTGCCGCGGTAGTCGGTCTCGTCCACCTCGACATCGCCGCGGGTGGTACCGCGGTAGTCCTCGTCGTCACGTTCCACGGTCTCGCGCTCGACGTCCTGGTAGGTCTCGTTGGGGATGAACTCGCTCATGGTCGTCCTTTCGGCTGTGCTTGCGGGTCTCACGCTAGGTGCTCGGGGAGGAGTCGTCCAGAGTGGAGGCGAAAAGGCCGACGGCCCCGGACCGATGGGTCCGGGGCCGTCGAGCCTGTTCAGCTGGTTGCCGTGGCAAGCCTGCGTCAGCGGCCGATCTTGCCGTCGTTGTCGCGATCCAGCTTGTCCTTGACCTTGTCGCCGAAGCTGCGGTCGTCGCGGTTGCCGTCGGCGAAGCGACGATCGGCGTCCACCACGTTGTCGCCCTCGACCTCGATGCGCTCCTTGGCGACATCCTCGGTCACGGTGACGTTCTCCTGGACCTGCTCCTTGCCCAGCGAGACCTTCTCGACACCGACGGTCTCCTTGCTGACCACGGGGCGCTCCTCGTGCAGCACGACCTCCTCGGTGGTCTCCTCGCCGATGCGGCCGTTGGTGCGCTCACCGTCGGCGATCGGGGTGCGCTCGACGCGCACCTCCTCGCGGGTCACCGGGACCTGCACGGACTGGTTCTCGTGCACGACGTGCTTGCGGATGCGGACGCGGCCGGTCTCGACCTGCTCCTTGCCGACGTTGAGGCGCTCCTCGTGGGCGACGACCTCGTTGGTGCCGACGTTGGTGTTGCGGTCACGGTCCACGGCGGCATCGGTGGTCACGTTGGCGCGGTCGGCCACGTCACGATCGGTGCGGGTGGACAGGTAGGCCTCGCGGTCCTCGTCGCGGTAGCCGGCCTGGGTGGTGTCACCGTAGGAGCGGTCGTAGTAGCGGTAGAGCTCGGCCTCCTCGGCCTCGGAGATGTGGCCCTCCGGGTCGATGGACGGGGCGCCCTTGATCTGGTCCTTGGTGTAGCCCACGCGGATCTCGCCGTTGGCGACCTGCTGGCCCTGCAGCGGCACGAAGGTCTCCTTGAGACCGAACAGGCCGGTGCGCACGGTGACCCACTCGGGGCGACCGGTGGCATCGTCGAGGTACACCTGGCCGACGTCGCCGACCTTCTCGCCGTTGCTGTCGACGACGACGCTGCCGTAGTAGCGGTCGAAGTCGTTGACGTCGTTGGTGCGGTCGAAGGTGTTGTCAGTCATGATTCATTCCTTTCGCGGCCCGGGGGCCTCGGGTTTGAGTCCTGTCCTCGTGGACCCCTTCGGCTCCTTGTGGGCCGCCTGGGTACCGGACTGACAACGACGTTAGGGCCAGCCGAGGTCGGATGACGAGGGCATCCGGTCCCCTAACGCTCACGGCGAAACCGGGTCGCGCAGAGCGTAACGGCCCATCCGAATTGCATACCTTTGGGTGTGCAATCGCTCCTGCACAGGCAATACAGGGGAGCCTCCGACGGGCCCTGGCGCCCCACGGCACCGCTCGTGCGGAAGCACCCCCGGCGGCGGGCTAGAATCGTCGGCGGCCCAGTGCGGGGACGGGCTGCACCCGCACCCGTCGGCTGGGCAACGAGCGATGGGGAGCATGCATGCCGGTGAACGATGGTGGGGACTTCGTCGACCAGGTGGAGGCCATCAAGGCCTGGGGCAAGGCGGCCCAGGAAGTGCTGGTGGAGACCGCCGGCACCGGCAGCACGATCGAGTACCAGGCCTTCGCCCGTGCGCTGCAGCAGCGCTCCGGCATCCACACCAAGCAGCCCACCAGCAAGTGGGTCGGCCCCCTGCTGGGGATCGTGGCGCGCCAGTGCCAGCAGCAGCAGGTCCCGCTGCTGACCGCCCTCGTGGTGCGACGCGACGGGACGGTGGGCCCGGCCTATGACGAGATCCTGCGCTTCGCCAGGATCCCGGCCGTGATCGGTGATCGTGAGGAGCATGCTGCCGAGCAGCGCCGCGCGGCCCACGCCCGCTGGCAGGGCCGCGTGCCCGTGGCGCAGACCGCCCCGGCCGACGGAACCACTCCCGCCACCGGCACCGCGCGCCCCCGCAAGGCCACCGTGGTGGGCAAGGTGCCCGTGACCAAGGCCTCGCGCAGCAAGCCTGAGCCGCTGCAGGGCAACATCTGCCCGCGCTGCTTCATGCAGATGAGCCTCACCGGCGTCTGCGACAACTGCGACTGACGAGCCGCAGCGAGGCGCTACGGCTCGACGGGGAACCAGCGCCCGCCCTGGCGCACCAGGGTCCAGTGCCGGCCCACCAGCGCCACCCGCTCCACGGCCTCCTGGGCGGCGGCCGTCGCCATCAGGGCCAGCTCCCGCTCCTCGTCCTGGCCGGAGTCCGGCACGGTGAAGCGCACCGTGATCCGCGGCGTCCCGGCCACGACGTCGACCTGGCGGTTGTAGACGTGGAAGTTCTCGGCGATGGCGGCCACGGCGCCGTCCAGGACGGCTTCGGGGCGGTTGCCGGGGCGCAGCCCCAGGATCTCGAACTGGACTCGATGGCTTGGCACGGGTGAAGTCTAGGAGCCGCCACCGACAGTGCGAGGCCTGCTCTCGCCGTCCACGGGTCTAGGCTGGGCGCGCTCGGGGGAGCCGACCAGCAAGGAGACCATCCATGGCGTCCAACCCCTGCCCCTCCCGCAGCGCCGTCCACCGCGCCCGCCTCGTCGCCGGCTCGCTCGCCGTCCTGCTCGCCGTGCCCCTGACGGCCGGCGGCGCCCAGGCCGCGCCGACGCGCGCGGCAAGGCCCTCCGCCGTCCCCAAGGCCTGGGTCGCCTGCCCGAAGGGCAGGCTCGACGGGGTGGCCGTCGCGGTGCGCTCCACCACCCGCTCGGTCGTGACGGTGAACCAGACCTCGCGCAGCCATGCCCGCGTCGTGCTGTGGAAGCGCCAGGCCAACCGGTCCTGCGGCTTCACCAAGGTCTTCACCGAGTCCGACGCCCGGATCGGCGCCGGTGGCACCGTGGTGGGGACTCGTCGCCGGCAGGGGACCAACACCACCCCGCTGGGCACCTACACCATGACCACCAGCTTCGGCCTGGCCGCGCGCCCGGCCACCGCCCTGCCCTACCGCCGCGTGGTGGCCGGCGACTACTGGGTCCAGGACAACGCCTCGCGCTGGTACAACACCTACCGCACCCGCGCCCAGGGCGGCTTCCGCACCAGCGAGTCGGAGAACCTGGTGACCTACACCACCCAGTACCGCCATGCCGTGGTGATCAACTACAACATGCCGCCGACGGCGGTGCGCCACCGTGGTGCGGGGATCTTCCTGCACGTCAAGGGCCGTGGTGCCACCGGGGGCTGCGTCGCCGTCACCCGGGCCCACATGGGCACCGTGATGGCCACGCTCAGCCCCGGAGACCTCATCGCGATCGGGCGCTGATCACCGTCGGCGGTGCCTCCTCGGCGGGCTCCCAGAGCTCGACGAGCTGGCTGCGGGCCCGTGCCACGCGGGAGCGGATGGTGCCGATCGGTACCTGGCAGACCTCGGCGGCGGCGGCATAGTCGAAGCCCATCACCTGGGTGAGCAGGAAGGCCTCACGACGGTCGGGGGAGAGCTGCGCCAGCAGCGCCCCGGCGACGATGCCGGCGGTCTGGTCCTGGCCGGCGGCGGCGTGGCCGGCCAGCCAGTCGTGGCTGCGCGGGCTCTGCGGCCGGGCCCAGTCATGGCGCACCGCGTCCACCCAGACCCGTCGCGCGATCGACAGCAGCCAGGCTCGCGCGGGGGAGCGCCCCTCGAAGCGCTCCAGGGCATCCATCGCCCGCAGATAGGTGTCCTGGGTCAGGTCGTCGGCCTGTTCGGCGCCCGCCAGATGGGCCAGGAAGCGCCAGACATCGGCCTGGGTGAGACGGATGAACTCGCCCAGCGCCGGACGGTCGCCCTGCCCGGCGAGCAGCGCCAGGCGGGTCACCTCGACGTCGAGCGCGCTGCGCGACGGCGAGAGGCGATGGGGCATGGGCCACATCCTAGCCATCGGTTAGGGTGCTGCCATGAATCACTGCCCCGACCCGGAGAGCTGGCGCGCCGCGCTGTCCTCTGTGCTGGACGGGGAGGACCCGCCGGTGGCCCGGGAACGGCTCGACGAGCACCTGGACGCCTGCGCCGAGTGCGCAGCCTGGGTGGAGCGGGCCCGCGCCCAGCGCTCCCTGCTGCAGGCCGCCCCCGGGCCGCACCGCGACCTCACCGCCCACCTGGTGGGCGTCACCGAGGCCCACATCTGCGCCTGCCACACCGGGGGAGAGTGCCGCTGCACCGCCTGCGTCTGCCCCACCTGCACCTGTCACGAGCAGGTCAGCTGACCTTGTAGGCTCGCACGGTGAGCCAACCGACCGGTCAGGAATTGCCCACCACCGCATTCCGCGCCGTGCGTGGTGCGCGCAATGCCACGCTGCTGGTCTTCGCCGTCAACGGCATGAACTTCGCCTCCTGGGCCTCTCGGATCCCCGAGGTGAAGCAGGCGCTCGACCTCTCGGCCGGCGAGCTGGGCACGGTCCTGCTGGCGGTCTCGGCAGGTTCGCTGCTGGGACTGCCGCTCAGCGGCCGCATCGCGCAGCGCTTCGGCGTGGCCCGTGCCATGCTCGGCGGCATCGTGGTGGCCTGCTCGGGCGTCCTGCTGGCCGCCGCCGGCATCGACGCCTTCACCTCCCGCTGGATGCTGATGGCCGGGCTCTTCCTGACCGGGCTCGGGATGGGTGTCTGGGACGTCTCGATGAACCTGGAGGGCACCGCCGTGGAGCAGGGACTGCGCCGCGCGATCATGCCCTGGTTCCATGCCGCCTTCAGCGGCGGCACCGTGCTGGCTGCCCTGCTCGGTGTCGGGGTGATCGCGCTCGGGGTGCCGATCTGGGCCCACCTGGCGGTCGCCCAGGTGCTCTGTCTGTTGGCCGGGCTGTGGGCGGCGCGTCGCTTCCTGCCGGTGGGTGCCCAGACCGAGGAGCACGAGGACGCACCGGCGCTGGCCCGCTCGCCGTGGACCGAGCCGCGCACCCTGCTGATCGGTGTGGTGGCGCTGGCCGCCGCCTTCACGGAGGGCACCGCCAACGACTGGCTGGCGGTCGCCTTCGTCGAGGGCCACCAGCTGCCCCACTGGGCCGGCGTGCTGGCCCTGGCCGTCTTCCTCACCGCCATGACGGCGGGCCGGGTGCTCGGCACCGGCCTGCTGGACCGCCACGGTCGGGTGGCCGTGCTGCGCGGGCTGCTGGCGCTGGCAGCCGTGGGCTGTGCCCTGGTGGTCTTCGGTGGCCCGGTGCTGGCCTTCGTCGGGGCCGCACTGTGGGGCGTCGGTGCCTCGATGGGCTTCCCGGTGGGCATGTCCGCCGCGGCCGACGACCCGCGGGGCGCACCGCAGCGGATCAGCGTGGTCTCCACCATCGGCTACACCGCCTTCCTGGCCGGCCCGCCGCTGCTGGGCTGGCTGGGCGACCACACCGGGGTGCTGCACGCCCTGCTGGCGGTGGGTGCGATGCTGGTGGTGGCCTTCTTCGTCACGCCGGCTGCGGACCCGCAGCGGGCGCTGCGCCGCGGCTGAGGCCTCAGCCGTCGAGGCCGAGCAGTTCCTCGACGACCACCATCACGCCCGAGTCGGTGCCGCTGGGTGCGCGGTACAGGGCCGCGTCCAGCGCCTCCTGCCGGGCGCCCTCCATGGCATAGCTGATCCCGGCCGCCGCCAGCATCTCCTGGTCGTTGGCGGAGTCGCCGAAGGCCAGCAGGGTCGCGAAGTCGCGGCCCCAGCGCTCCAGCAACAGGCCCAGGCCGAAGGCCTTGTGGCGTCCCGGCACGATCAGGTCCAGGCCCCGGTGGCCGGTGGTCACCGGCACCAGGGCTCCGCCCAGCTTCGCCGAGAGCTCCGAGGCCACCTGCTGCGAGGCGCCGTCGTCGGTGGTGAGGGCGAACTTGCTCACCGGCCCGTCCACCTGGGCGAGCCTGTCCACCAGCACCAGGCCTTCGTAGGCGGTGGGCATGACCTGGTGCATCAGCTCCGGGGCGTCGTGCTGCATCCAGGCACCGTCGGGTCCGCTGGCCACCGCGGAGACCTCCGGATGGGCGTCGAGCAGCTCGATGGTGCGGCGCACCACCTCGGGCTCGAGCACCGCGTCGTGCACCCGTTCACCGCCCAGGTCCACCACCGTGGAGCCGTTGTCACCCACGAAGGCGAGCCGTTCGGGCCGGTCGAACATGGTGGCCATGCTGCGGTACTGACGCCCCGAGGCGATCACCACCTTGATGCCGCGCGCCTCGCAGGCGTCCAGCATCCGCGCGAAGCGGGGCCGGTCGTAGTCATGCTGCGGGGTGAACAGGGTCCCGTCAAGGTCGATGGCGACGGTGGTGAACTCCTGCACGCCTCAGGCCTCCGGGGAGGCCAGCTCGACGGCCACGGCGGTCTCGGCATCGGACTCGGCCCAGAGCACCTCGCCGGTGATCCGGCCCACGGCGCGCAGGTCTGCCTCGCAGCCCTTCAGCCGCTCCAGCACCTCGCCCGTGCCGCTGAACTCGGCGCGCACCACCTCGGTCTTCATGCTCACCTTGGCAGCCGACTTGGCGCCGCGCAGGGCGGCCAGGACCACGGCCAGGTCCTCCAGCAGCAGGGCATCGCCGCCGGACGGCAGCTCCGCGACGGTGGGCCAGGCGGCGTGGTGCACCGAACCCTCGGCGAACCAGCTCCAGACCTCCTCGGTGACGAAGGGCAGGAAGGGGGCGAACAGACGCAGCATGACGTCGAGCGCGGTGCGCAGCGCGGCCTGTGCGCTGGCGGCCTCGGCCTCGCCCTGCGAGCCGTAGGCACGCTCCTTGACGGTCTCCAGGTAGTCGTCGCAGAAGGCCCAGAAGAAGGTCTCGGTGGCCTCCAGGGCGCTGGTGTAGTCGAAGCGCTCGAAGGCCTCGGTGGCCTGCTCCACCACGCGGGCCAGGCCCTGGAGCAGGGCGAGGTCCAGCGGGTTGCTGATCGCCTCGACGCCGGCGCCGGCCGTGCTCATGCCGAGCACGAACTTGCTGGCGTTGAGCACCTTCATGGCCAGGCGGCGGCCCACCTTCATCTGCGACTCGTCGAAGGGGGAGTCCATGCCCGGGCGGGCCATGGCGGCACGCCAGCGCACCGCGTCGGCGCCGAACTTGTCGAGGATCTCGGTGGGGACCACCACATTGCCCTTCGACTTGCTCATCTTCTTGCGGTCAGGATCGGTGACGAAGCCGGAGATGGTGGCGCGCCTCCAGGGCAGGCAACCGTTCTCCAGCTGGGCGCGGACCACGCGGCTGAACAGCCAGGTGCGGATGATGTCGTGGGCCTGCGGGGCGACGTCCATCGGGAAGGTGAGCTTCCACAGCTCCTCGTCGCGCTGCCAGCCGCAGACGATCTGCGGGCTCAGCGAGCTGGTGGCCCAGGTGTCCATCACGTCCGGGTCGCCGATGAAGCCACCGGCCTGGCCGCGCTGGGACTCCTCGAAGCCGGGCGGGCACTGGCTGGCAGGATCCACCGGCAGGGAGGCCTCGTCGGCGACGATCGGGTTCTCGGTGTCCGGCTCGCCCTCGGCGTCCAGCCTGTACCAGACCGGGAAGGGCACGCCGAAGAAGCGCTGGCGGCTGATCAGCCAGTCACCGTTCAGGCCGTTGACCCAGTTGGAGTAGCGGTGACGCATGTGCTCGGGGGTCCACGCCAGCTCCTCGCCACGGGCCAGCATCGTCTCGCGCAGCTGCTCGTCGCGGCCACCGTTGGCGATGTACCACTGGCGGGTGGAGACGATCTCCAGCGGCTTGTCGCCCTTCTCGTAGAAGTTCGCCATCCGCTGGGTGGGCTTGGGCTCGCCGGCCATGTCGCCGGTGGCGGCCAGCTTCTCGACGATCGCCGCACGGGCGCTGAAGGTGGTCTTGCCCGCCATCTGCTCGTCGTAGAAGGAGGCGTCGGTCAGCCACTCGGGGGTCTCGCGGGTGAGGCGGCCGTCGCGGTTGATGACGGTGCGCATCGGCAGCTGCAGCTCGCGCCACCAGATGACGTCGGTGAGGTCACCGAAGGTGCAGCACATGGCGATGCCGGCGCCCTTGTCCTTCTCGGCCGCGGAGTGCGCGAGCACGGGGATCTGGACGCCGAAGACCGGGCTGGTCACGGTGGTGCCGAACAGGTGCTGGTAGCGCTCGTCGTCGGGGTGCGCGATCAGGGCGCAGACGGCGGGCAGCAGCTCGGGACGGGTGGTCTCGATCCACACCTTGCCGTCGGCGAAGAGTTCGGGATCGGCCTGGCTGCCCTCCGGCAGGGCGAAGCCGATGCGGTGGTAGGCGCCGGCGTACTCGCGGGCCTCCAGCTCGGCCTGGGCCACCGCGGTCTGGAAGGTGACGTCCCACATGGTGGGGGCCTCGGACAGGTAGGCCTCGCCGCGCTGCAGGTTGCGCAGGAAGGCGAGCTGCGCGATGCGCTGCGACTCGTCACCGATGGTGGTGTAGAGCTCGGTCCAGTCCACCGACAGGCCCACCTTGCGCCACAGGTCCTCGAAGACCTTCTCGTCGACGCCGGTCAGCTCGTGGCACAGCTCGATGAAGTTGCGACGGCTGATCGGCACCTGCTTCTTCGGGTCCGGCTTGGCCGGCGGCGTGAAGTCGGGGTCATAGGGGATCGACGGGTCGCAGCGCACGCCGTAGTAGTTCTGCACCCGGCGCTCGGTGGGCAGGCCGTTGTCGTCCCAGCCCATCGGGTAGAAGACATGCTTGCCCGTCATCCGCTGGTAGCGGGCCACCACGTCGGTGTGGGTGTAGCTGAAGACGTGGCCCACGTGGAGCGAGCCGGAGACGGTGGGCGGCGGGGTGTCGATCGAGTAGACCTGCTCGCGGCTCTCCGGGCGGACGAAGGCATAGGTGCCCTGGTCGGCCCAGCGCTGCGACCACTTGTCCTCCAGGCCCTCCAGCACGGGCTTGTCCGGTACCGCCTGGCCGGCTGCGGGCTGGCTGGTGGGGGACTGGACGGCCTGGGAATCGGTGCTCATGGGCTCGATCCTAGTGAGTGCGCCACACCGGGCGCGAACCCGACGCGACGAGGCCGAGCGGGTGCTGGCAGGGGTGGACTGTGCCGTTGGCAGGCTCGCGCGCACCACCGCCGGCCCCCCAGGAGACGTGACATGGCATCAAGCACCGGGCGACAGGCCCTCAGGAGCAGCAGGCGAGGGAGGCGGAGCGGACCCGTAAGCGGCGGCTGCTGCTCACCCTCTCCGTGGCCATGATCCTCGTACTGGCCCTGGTTCTCAGCTTCTGGCTCATCGGACGAGCCAAGCGCAGCAAGGACGCCCAGGAGACCGCCTCCTCCGGAGTGCTCAGTGCGGCGCTCCAGGACATCCCCACCAGCGCCTTCGACACCGTGGGCGCCGGCAGCGCCAGCGAGGCGCCCACCCCGATCCCGGGTGGCAAGCCCGTGCTGCAGGACGGAAAGCCTCGTGTGCTCTACATCGGCGCCGAGTTCTGCCCCTACTGCGCCATGGACCGCCTGTCGCTGGTGGCGGCCCTGTCCCGCTTCGGCCGCTTCAGCGGACTGGAGGATGTCCTGTCGAGCCCCGACGAGGGGCTGATCTCCAACCTGGCCACGGTCACCTTCCGCACGTCGAGCTACAGCAGCGAGACCGTCTCCTTCACCGGCGTGGAGACCTCTGACCGGTTCCAGCAGCCTCTGGCCACCCCCGGCGAGGCCGACGAGGCCATCTTCCGCCAGTTCTCGCCGAGCGGTGGCATTCCCTTCGTGCACTACGGATCCGCCTACGCGAACTCGGCGCCCTTCGACGGCACCTTCCTGGCGGGACGCTCCGCCGACCAGGTGGCCGACGAGCTCAAGGACCCTGCCTCCCAGACCAGCCAGGCCGTGCTGGGCGGGGCGAACCTGATCTCGGCCCAGATCTGCCGGGAGACGGGCGGTGAGCCGGGCTCGGTCTGCACCTCGCCGGGTGTCGTGGCGGCCGGGAAGCGGCTCAGGTGACGACCCGGATCCTGGCCCCACGCTGGGCCTGGCGGGGAACGGCCGTGCTGCTCACCGTGGGTCTGCTCGTGGCGGCCTACATGACCTTCGAGCACTACACCGGCAACAGGACCCTCGCGTGCAGCGCAACGGGTGTCGTCGACTGCGCCCGCGTGACCACGAGTTCGTACTCCATGATCCTGGGGATCCCTGTGGCGCTGGCCGGGCTCGGCTGGTTCCTGGCCACCATCGCCCTGACCGGCTGGTCCTTCACGCGTCTGGACCAGGCGCCACGCACCCGGCTGCTGGGTGCCTGGTACGGGCTGGGCCTGGCCTTCGTGCTCTACCTGGTGTGGGTGGAGCTGGTTCCCTTGGGGAGGATCTGCTCCTGGTGCACGGTGGTGCACGTCGTGACGCTGCTCCTCTTCCTTCTGAACCTGGCTGAGGCGGTGCTCTCGGCCGAGGTCGACGACCGGTCCTGAACATGCCATGAGGGCCGACTCCCGTGGGGGAGCCGGCCCTCATGGGCTGTCTGTGGCTGGTGTCAGCTGGCGGCGACCTTCTTGATGGCCTCCAGCAGGCTCTGCTCGGTGGTGCCGATGGTCTGCAGGTCCAGGTCCTTGCCGTTCACCCGGTAGGTGGGGGTGGAGGTCACCTTGGCCTTGGCGGCGGCCTCGTCGGTGCCCTGCACGAAGCCCTTGGTGGCCTCGTTCTTGTAGCAGGTCTGGAAGTCGGTCAGCTTGGAGCCGGTGATGCCGGCCTGCTCGGCGAACGTGGTGCTCAGCTGCTCGTCGGTGTACCCGACGCCTTCCTGGGTGGGCTGGTTGGCGTAGACGATGTCGTGGTACTTCTCGTAGGCGCCCGCATTGTCGGCGCAGGCCGCGGCGATGCCGGCGCGGATCGAGGAGTCGTTGCGCAGGTTGGTGTCCAGGAAGGTCATGGTGCGGTAGTCCAGGGTGATCTCACCCTTGGCGGCCAGATCGTTGACCAGGGGTCCGATCTTGGAGTGGATGTCCTTGCAGGCGGGGCACTGGTAGTCCTGGTAGACCTGCAGCACCGGAGCGCCGTCCTTGGCCTTGCCGGGGTTGGCGATGATGCCGGTGGAGTCGGCATTGGCATTGGCCGGACGGCCCTGGGCGCTCACCGTCTCCTGCTTGTTCTTCTGGTCCTTCCACAGCGTGATGCCGACGCCCGCGATGATGGCCAGGGCCAGCAGGGCGGCGGCCAGTCCGATCATCTTCATGGTCCGGGCGCGACGGGCCTCGGCCTCCTGCTGCAGGCGCAGCTGCTCGCGTCGGCTGGTCGCGGCGCTGGCGCCCGAGCTGCCGGTGGGCTTGGCGGTCTTCTTGCTCATCGGGGGGTGTCCTCTCCGACGAGGAGGTCCTCGTCGTCGGTCTCGTGGTCCAGGTCGGTCCGGGTGGGAATCGGGGGGAAGAGCCAGTCGTCCAGGGCGAAGCGGCTGCGGGGCCGCCAGATGAGCCAGGCGCCGGCCAGCGCGAAGACGACATCACGGATGATCTCACGCAGGTAGTGCGGGTCCTCGGTGGCACCGCCGCCACCGAAGCAGCCGCAGTCCACCTTCAGTCCGCGGATCCACAGGCTGGCGATGCCGGCGATGAAGACCAGCATCATCAGGGTGCCCAGCAGCGCCGTCCAGCGGGTGAGCAGGCCCAGGACGATGGCCAGGCCCAGCAGGACCTCCAGCACCGGCAGGCCGTAGCCGATCAGCTTCACCAGCTCGTAGGGGATCGGCAGCTTGTAGGCCCGCACGGTGAGCACGTTGGCGTCCAGGTTGGGCAGCTTGAGCGCCCCCGCCACCAGCAGGGCGCCACCGAGCACCAGTCGGGCCAGCAGCCCGATCCAGTCCTTGCGCTGCTCGGAAGTTGTATTTTCAATCACTCTGGCATCATACCCGCTGGTCATGCGGCTGCCTTGATCGCATCCAGCACCTGCTGCTCGGTGGGATCGGCGGTGCCCATCAGGGCCTCCAGGTCCAGCTTCTTGGTGAGGCTGCCGTCCGCCGCCGCCACCCAGTACTGCGGCGTGGAGTCGTCGATCTTGTCCGCGCGCGCCCGCTTCAGCACCGACTGCACGTGGTCATTGGTCTGGCGCTGGTCGTAGCAGGTCTGGAAGCGTTCCAGATCGTCACCGGTGATGCCGGCCTGCTCGGCGAAGCCGGTGCGCAGCTGCTCGTCGGTGAAGCCCTCGCCCTCCTTCTGCGGCTGGTTGGCGAAGACGGTGTCGCGGTAGGCGGCGTAGTGCCCCGAGAGGTCAGCGCAGGCGGCGGCCAGGTTCGCGCGCTCGGAGGAGTCGTTCTTCAGCATGGTGTCCAGCAGGGCGACGCTGCGCACCTCGTAGCCCACCTCACCCTTGTCGGCCAGGGCCTTGACCTGCTTGCCGATCGACTGCTCGGCGATCTTGCACCAGGGGCACTGGTAGTCCTCGATCACCACCACCATGGGCTTGCCGGCCGGTGTCTTCGCCAAGGTGATCCCGCGGCCGTCGGGAGCGGCACCCGGCACGGCGACCTGGCTGCCCGCGGCCACCACCGGTTCGTCGTCCTTGTTGAACTGCCAGACCACGATGGTCAGCAGGAGCACGGCCGCCAGGGCGCCGCAGACGGCCCCGATCAGCCGACCGCGACGCCTGGCGCGCTCGGCAGCCTCGCGCTGCGCCTGCAGGGCGGCGCGGCGGCTGGAGGGACTGGGCTTGGCCATGGAGGTCTCCTTGCGACGGCAGGGTGGTCCCTTCCAGCCTGCCATGCCGCTCGCTTCGGGCGAGGGAAGCGCGGCGCTGCCGGGTAGGCTGGGCGCACCATGACCCCAGCAGCACACGGCACGCCCGGCCAGAGCGCGGCGCAGTCCCATCAGCAGATCGTCGACCGGTTGATCGGGCGCTGGCCCGAGCATCGCATCGCGCCCTCCCTGGGCCGGATCCAGGCGCTGTGCGACCTGCTCGGCAATCCGGAACGCTCCTGCCCGGTGATCCAGATCGCCGGCACCAACGGCAAGGGCAGCACCGCCATCATGGTCGACGCCCTGCTGCGCTCCGACGGCCTGCGCACCGGGCGTTTCTCCAGCCCCCACCTCACCGATGTCACCGAGCGGATCTGCATCGACGGGGAGCCGATCAGCGCCGAGCGCTTCGACGAGGTCTGGGCCGACATCGAGCCCTACGTGGAGATGGTCGACGCCCAGCAGATCGACGGGGTCTCGATGACCTTCTTCGAGGTCATCACCGCCATGGCCTATGCCGCCTTCGCGGACGCCCCCGTGGACGTGATGGTGATCGAGGTGGGCCTGGGCGGCAGCTGGGATGCCACCAACGTCGCCGACGCCCAGGTGGCCGTGATCTGCCCGATCGACCTGGACCACACCCACATCCTGGGCGACGACGTGGTGGACATCGCCCACGAGAAGGCCGGCATCATCAAGCCCGGCAGCACCGCCGTGATGGCCGCCCAGAGCGAGGAGGTGGCGCGCGTGCTGGTGGAGCGCTGCACCGAGGTGGGGGCCCGGATGGTGCTGGAGGGCAACGACTTCCAGCTGCTGGACCGCACCCAGGCCGTCGGCGGGCAGCTGCTGCGGTTGCAGGGCGCGGAGGGGCCGGTGGGAGACATCCACCTGCCCGTCTTCGGCGCCCACATGGCCCACAACGCCGCCCTGGCGATGGCTGCCGTGGAGTCCCTGCTGGGAGGTCGTGCGCTCAGCCCCGAGGTGGTGGTGGACGGCTTCGCGGCCGTCGAGGCCCCCGCCCGCATGGAGCTGGTGCGCACCTCGCCCCCCGTCGTGCTGGACACCTGCCACAACCCGCACGGCGTCACCGCGACCCTGTCGGCGATGGCCGAGAACTACTCCTTCGCCCCGATGATCGGCGTGGTGGCCATGATGAAGGACAAGGACGTCGAGTCGGTGATGCGGCTGTTCGCCGAGCAGATGGACGTCATCATCTGCACCCAGGTGGCCGGCACCGACCGCGGTGTGCCCGCCGAGGATCTGGCCGAGGTGGCCCGCGGGATCGCGGGCCAGGAGCGGGTGCACAGCGCGGCGAGCGTCGACGCTGCCCTGGACCTGGCGGTCACGATGGCCGACCAGCAGCCCGGCGCCGGGGTGCTGGTGGCCGGCTCGGTGATTCTGGCCGGCCAGGCCCGCGGCATGCTGAAGCAGGACGCGGAGCCGCAGCACGAACCCACTCGCGAAGAACTGACCACCCCCTTCGACCTGGACGGAGACGACCAGTGGTGAGCCTCGCTCCTGACAACCCGATGAACCGGGCCATGCTGAGCACGCTGGTCTGCGAGGCCATCGTCTTCGGCCTGGCCTTCCCGGGCATGGTGATCGTCTCCGAGATCTCGGTGCTGGCCGCCGCGCTCGGCACCGGCCTGGCCGTGCTGCTCTGCCTGCTGGCCTGCGCCCGACTGCGTCGCCCCGAGGGCTACCCGCTGGCCTGGGCCGCGCAGGCGGCCGGCGTTCTGCTCGGCTTCCTCACCCCCATGATGTTCCTGGTGGGTGCCATGTTCCTGGCGATCTGGGTGGTCTCCTTCGTGCTGGGCCGCCGGATCGAGGCGGATCGCGCCCGACACGCCTGAGGCTCGCCCCCGTCGAAGGGAGGGGGCACGGCATCCGGGCGGTGCGCTGTACTCCCCGGGGCGGCGCGGCTGCTTGTAGGGTCTGGGCCATGACGACCGAACGCACCCTGGTCCTGCTCAAGCCCGATGCCGTGCAGCGCGGGCTGGTGGGCACCATCATCGCCCGCTACGAGGCCAAGGGCCTCAGCCTCGTCGCCCTGCAGCAGCGGGTCTGCGACCAGGCCACCGCCCAGCAGCACTATGCCGAGCACGTCGGCCGCGACTACTACCCGCCGCTCGAGGAGTTCATCACCTCCGGCCCGCTGGTGGCCCTGGTGCTGGAGGGGGAGCGCGCCATCGAGGCCGTGCGCAGCCTGAACGGCACCACCGACTCCGCCGTCGCCGCCCCCGGGACCATCCGCGGGGACTTCTCGCTGTTCAAGAACCGCAACCTGGTGCACGCCTCCGACGCGGCGGACAGCGCCGCGCGTGAGATCGCCATCTGGTTCCCGGAGCTGGGGGAGCGCGCGTGAGCCAGCCTCCTCAGCAGCCGCAGGGCCAGCCCCAGCCCTACCCCCAGCAGCCCCAGTACGGGCAGGCCCAGTACCCCCAGTACGGGCAGGGGCAGTACCCCCAGGGGCAGTACCCGCAGGGGCAGTACCCGCAGGACCAGGGCTTCCCGGCCCCCCAGCAGCCGGGCTGGCAGGGGCAGCCGGGCTGGCAGGGGCAACCCGTCTGGACGCCGCCCGTGGCACCGCCCCAGCCGACCGCCCTGCCCACGACCGTGCTCGACTACCCCCGCTTCTGGCGCAGCCCCCGCTGGCGCTGGTGGCGTCCGGTGGTGACCGTGGTGCTGGGCCTGGTGGCCTTCATGGTGCTCAGCACCGTGGCCATCCTGGTGGGCTTCGGGATCGACATCGCCACCGGTCGCTCCCGCCCCGAGGACATGGCCTCGATGGGCAACGACCTGAAGATGACCCCGGCGATCTTCCTGACCAACAACTTCGCCCTGGCGTTGCTGATCCCGCTGTGCCTGCTGCTCTCCCGCTGGCCGATGGGCCAGACCGGCGGCTGGCTGGCCAGTGTGGTGGGACGGATCCGCTGGGGCTGGCTGGGACGCTGCCTGCTGATCATGCTGCCGCTGTGGCTGCTCCACGTGGGCATCACCACCTGGCTGGCGCTCACGGGTCCGGACCCGGAGCAGCTCCACGTGACCAAGGACACCTGGATCCTGCTGGCCGGCATCCTGCTCACCACGCCCTTTCAGGCGGCCGGTGAGGAGTACGCCTTCCGTGGCGTCCTGAACCGGGCCGCTGGCAGCTACTTCCGCCACCCGACGGTGGCACTGGTGGTGGGCCTGGTCTTCAGCTCGACGCTGTTCATGCTGGCCCACGGCGCCGGAGACACCTGGCTCAACATCTACTACTTCTGCTTCGGGGCCATCGCCGCCATCATGACCTGGCGCACCGGGGGCCTGGAGGCCGCGATCGCCATGCACGTGGTCAACAACGTGCTCAGCGAGCTCATCATGCCCTTCACCGACATCTCGGGGATGTTCAACCGGGAGTCCGGCGTCGGTGATCCCAGCATCCTGGTGATGACCGCCGTCCAGCTGCTCGCGCTCGCCCTGGTGGAGTGGCAGGCGCGTCGGCGGGGCCTGGTGCGCGCCGCCGCACCCGGTCTGGACGAGCTCCCGGCACCGCGCCTCGACCCGCAGCTCTCCTGACCTGATCGCATGACCCAGCAGCTGCCGCCCACGGCAAGCCCCGTCTTCCAGCCGGTGGCCTCAACGTCGCCGCGATGATGGGGACGCTGCTCTCCGCGGCCCTGGTGCTGTGCTGCGCGATCGTGGAATGCATCGCCACACGCCAGAGGCGCACCAGGGCAGCGCGGCGCTGAGCCCGGGCGGTCGCGCGGCACGGCACGGAATCGTGCTGGGCCGGGAGGCTCAACTACGCTGGGCGGCACCATGACTGATTTCCCCACCACCGCTCCCGAGTCGCTCTTCGGCCGGCTCGAGCCGCTGCTCGCCCAGGTGAGCAAGCCCATCCAGTACGTCGGCGGCGAGCACAACTCCGTCGTCAAGGAGTGGGACTCCGCCCAGGTGCGCTGGTGCCTGATGTACCCCGACGCCTACGAGGTGGGCCAGCCCAACCAGGGCGTCGCCATCCTCTACGAGATCCTCAACGAGCGTGACTGGATCCTGGCCGAGCGCACCTACTCGGTCTGGCCGGACCTCGAGAAGCTGATGCGCTCGGAGTCCATCCCGCAGTTCACCTTGGACTCCCACCGCCCCGTGGGCGCCTTCGACGTGCTGGGCATGAGCTTCTCCACCGAGCTCACCTACACCAACATGCTCAACGCGCTGGACCTGGCCGGCCTGCCGATCCACGCCGTCGATCGTCGCGAGGACGACCCCGTCGTGCTGGCCGGGGGTCACGCCGCCTTCAACCCGGAGCCGATCGCCGACTTCATCGACGCCGCCGTGCTCGGCGACGGCGAGGAGGCCGCCCTGCTGGTCAGCGAGATCATCCGCGACTGGAAGGCGGAGGGCCGTCCCGGTGGCCGCGACGGCCTGCTGCTGCGCCTGGCGCACACCGGCGAGGTCTACGTGCCCCGCTTCTACGACGTCAGCTACCTGCCCGACGGCCGGATCCAGCGCGTCGCCCCGAACCGGCCCGGCGTGCCCTTCCAGGTGCGCAAGCACACCCTGATGGACCTGGACCAGTGGCCCTACCCGGCCAAGCCGCTGGTGCCGCTGGCCGAGACCGTCCACGAGCGCTACTCGGTGGAGATCTTCCGTGGCTGCACCCGTGGCTGCCGCTTCTGCCAGGCGGGCATGATCACCCGCCCGGTGCGCGAGCGCAACATCGAGACCATCGGCAAGATGGTGGCCGGCGGACTGCAGGCCACCGGCCTGGAGGAGGTGGGCCTGCTCAGCCTGTCCAGCGCCGACCACTCCGAGATCGCGGAGGTGACCAAGCAGCTGGCCGACCGCTACGAGGGCACCAATGTCTCGCTCTCGCTGCCCAGCACCCGCGTCGACGCCTTCAACATCGACCTGGCCAACGAGCTCTCCCGCAACGGTCGTCGCTCCGGCCTGACCTTCGCGCCCGAGGGCGGCAGCGAGCGGATGCGCAAGGTGATCAACAAGATGGTCACCGAGGACGACCTGATCAACACGGTGGCCACCGCCTTCGGCAACGGCTGGCGGCAGGTGAAGCTGTACTTCATGTGCGGCCTGCCCACCGAGACCGACGAGGACGTGCTGGGCATCTACCACATGGCCAAGCGGGTCATCGAGACCGGACGGCAGGTGGCCGGCACCAAGGACATCCGCTGCACCATCTCGATCGGCGGCTTCGTCCCCAAGAGCCACACCCCCTTCCAGTGGGCCGGCCAGGCCTCCCCGGAGACCATCGACCACCGGCTCCAGCTGCTGCGTGACACCGTGCGCGCGGACAAGCAGTTCGGCAAGGCCATCGGCATGCGCTACCACGACGGCAAGCCCGGCCAGATCGAGGGCCTGCTGAGCCGCGGCGACCGTCGCGTCGGCAAGGTGATCGAGGCGGTCTGGCGCGACGGCGGCATCTTCGACGGCTGGAGCGAGCACTTCTCCTACGACCGCTGGGTGGCCTGCAGCGAGCAGGCGCTCGCCGACCAGGGCGTCGACCTGGCCTGGTACACCACCCGCGAGCGTGACTACGAGGAGGTGCTGCCCTGGGACCACCTGGACTCCGGCCTGGACCGTGACTGGCTGTGGGAGGACTGGCAGGACGCCATCGACGGCTCCGAGGTGGAGGACTGCCGCTGGATCCCGTGCTACGACTGCGGCGTCTGCCCGCAGATGGACACCAACATCCAGATCGGCCCCACCGGCGCCACGCTGATCCCGCTGCAGGTGGTGACCCGGGACCTGGCCGCCACCGAGGCCTGAGACCGGCTCACCGGACCGACGACGAGGGAGGCCCGCCATCACGGCGGGCCTCCCTCGTTGTGTCGTGGGCCGGCTCAGCGCATCCGGTCCACCACGGCGACGCTGGTCACCGACAGTCCGCGGTTGCGGGTGGATCCGGCCAGCACCACGGTGCGGCCGGTGGCCACGTCGTGACGGGTCAGCCAGCTGCGCCCCTCCTCGCAGCCGGGGGCGTTGAGGAACCAGACCGAGGTGCCCTGCACCGTGAGCGGCGAGGCATTGCTGCCGGCCTTCAGCAGCTGCACCTGGCGGCCCCGCACCAGTCCGGCGCGGGCGGGGCCGCAGGAGCTCGCAGCCGCCACCAGCTGCCCCGTGGGGGTGGACCAGGAGTCCACGTAGCCGAACTGCAGCGCGCCGGTCCGCGGCAGGCGGGCGGTCAGGGCGACGGGGGCACCGCCGGCGGTCGAGTAGCGGTAGACCTGCACGTCCTCGCGGCTGCCGGTGGGCAGGCAAACGGCGGTGAAGTGGCTCGCATCGGTCCAGTGCTGCGGCTGGCAGTGGGTGGTGCCGGTCGGGTTCGCGATGGTGCGCAGCCGGGCGCCGCCATTGCTGTTGACCTGGATCCGGTGCGCGCCGTTCATGCTGACCAGCAGCCGTCCGTCGAGGCTGGGCAGCATCCCGTCACCGCCACGCGTACCGGCATGGCGGGCCTGGACGCTGCCGGCGAGGCTGGTGCGCACCAGCTCGCCCGCGGTGGTGCGGCCGAGCAGGGCAGCGCCGGAGGGATTGGTGAAGCGCATCTCGAACCACTGCCCAGCCACCGCGCGCCCGGCGCCGGTCCGCACGTCGACGACGCGGAAGATCGGGGCGTTGCCGGTGGCATTGGAGACCAGCACGCGAGAGCCGTCGTTGGTGACATCGCTGACCTGCCAGGCGCTGCCCAGCTTGGTGACCGGGTATTGGCGGCCGTCGGGGGAGACCAGGGTGAGCGTTCCGGTGGCGCCGGGGCGGCCGACCACCGCGGCGCTCCAGCCGCCGGTGACCTTCGCGCCGGCGGCTGCGGTCAGCGCGGGTGCGGGGGCTGCCTGGGCGGGCACGGCGAGGGCGAGCGCGCTGCCGGCGACGGCGGTGGCGGCCAGGACGGTGGTGATGATGCGGGTGGTGCTCATGGGGTGCTCCTGGTGGGTTCGTGCGAGGCGGTGGGTGAGGTCCGGGGTGCCGTGCCTCGACCTTTCTACGCCTCGTGACGGCCACTGGTTCCACTCCCGGCGGTGAGAGCTCGCACAACCTTCGCCAAGCGATCCTCAGCCGTGCTGGCCCTCGCCGATTCCGGCCTGTGGCGGGCGCACCGGTAGTCTTCCGGCGTGGCACGACAGCAACCAGAACAGCAGGCACCCCCGGCGCAGTGGCTCCGCGTCCAGTACGCCAAGCGGGGGCCCGCTCGCTTCACCAGCACCCGCGACTTCGGTCGCGCCCTGGAGCGCGCGCTGCGTCGCGGCCAGATCCCGATGGCCTACTCCTCGGGCTTCAACCCGCACCCGCGGATCAGCTATGCCAATGCCTCGCCCACCTCGGCGGCCACCGAGGCCGAGTTCCTGGAGATCGGCCTGCGCGAGGTCTGCGACCCCGCCAAGGTGCGCCAGGCCCTCGACGAGGCGCTGCCGCCCGGCCTCGACGTGGTGGCCGTGGTCCAGTCCGACCGTCGTGCCCTGTCCGAGGTGCTCACCGCCAGCGACTGGCGCATCGAGCTGGACTCGGTGGACGCCGGTGACATCGACCAGACCGCCCTGGAGCGTGCCGTGGCCGCCCTGATGGCCGCCGACTCCTACCAGGTCAGCCGGATGACCAAGACCGGCATGCGCCACTTCGACGTGCGCGGCGCCATCATCGGCCTCGAGGTGGTCGGCCCGGCCGTGCTGCAGATGCGCGCCCACCACACGACGCCGCTGGTGCGTCCCGACGACGTGGTGCGCGCCCTGCGCGAGCTGGAGCCCAGCCTGGTCACCGAGCGCCCCGCGATGCTCACCCGGCTGGGCCAGGGAGAGCTGGTCGACGGCGAACTGCGCGACGTGATGGCGGGTGCCGCACGGGCCTGAACCGGCCGGCAGGACCACCACGGACACCGGCGCGCCACGGTCGCGAAATCTGACCGCCCGTGGACCTCTGTGCCATACTGGCGGGTAGGTAAGCAGTCGATCAGGACTGCTCACTCGGGTCACCGAGCACTGCCAACCGCGACGACGTCTTCGACCGCGGGGCTGGGCCAAGGCTGACCTGATGTCCGCCAGCTTTTGGTCGCAGCCCCTCCCCGGGGTGCGACTGACGAACCGCACCCGCGTGGTGCCGAGGAGCGCACATGCTCGATGTTGACAACGTTCAGGAGCCCGAGTCGGGCACCCAGGAATCCACCCCGGCCGAGCGACCCCGCCGCCGCAGGGCCGCCTCCCGCCCGGCCGGCCCGCCGCCCGCCGTCGAGACCCCCGCTGCCGAGGTGCCGGTGACCGAGGCCGCGGGCACGGCCAGCGTGCAGACCCCTGCGGAGAGCCCGGCGGAGCAGGCCCCGGCCCGTCCCGCCCGCCGCCGCGCCACCCGCAAGGCCGGCACCCCCAAGCCCGTCGAGGCACCGGTCGAGGTCGCGCCGCTGGCGCAGGCCACCAGCACCGAGCCCACCAGCACCGAGCCCGCCTCCGAGGCCGTGGCCGAGCCCGCCGCCCAGGCCGCCCCGGAGGAGAAGCCGGCCCGCGCCCGCCGCACCCGTAGCCGCAAGAAGGCCGAGCCGGCCCAGCCGGTCGCCGACCAGACCGACGAGCAGGGGCGCGCCGACGAGACCGCCCCCGGCGCCGACGTCGATGCCGCGCTGGCCGCCGTCACCGCCGCCGCGGCCGAGCGCCCGCGTCGCAGCCGGCGCGTCTCGCGCGCCGTGGCCAATCCCTTCGTCAGCCCCACGCTGCCCGTCGACGAGAACGGTGAGGTGGATGCCAAGGCCGTGCTGGACTCGCTGGCCGCCTCGATCGCCGGTGGCGACGAGGCCGAACAGCCTGCCCAGACCGAGGATGCCGCCGAGCAGCCCGCCGACGCGGTCGCCGAGACGCCCGCCGACGAGCAGGCCACCGACGATCAGCCCACCGACGAGGACGAGACCGCTGCCGAGGAGACCGACGAGGACTCCGAGCAGGACGAGGAGTCCGACGACTCGCAGGACGAGGACGACCAGGACGACTCCGAGGACGAGGACAACGGCGAGGACGAGGACAACGGCGAGGACGAGGACAACGGCGAGGACGAGGACAGCACGCCCACCACGCGCCGCCGCCGTCGCCGCCGCGGAGGTCGTCGTCGTCGTCGCTCCTCCGAGGACGACGAGAACGAGAACGACGCCGAGAACGGCTCCGAGGACAAGGACTCCGAGGAGTCCGAGACCGAGGACAAGGACTCCGAGGACGACAAGGACTCCGACGAGGGCAATGACGACTCCGAGGGCTCCGGCCGCCGCCGTCGCCGCCGTCGTCGCCGTCGCGGGGAGGACGCCGGCTCCGCTGACGACGACCCCAGTGACGTCGTGGTCCGGGTGCGCGAGCCGCGCCGGATCCGCACCGCCGCCCAGGCCGCCGACGAGGTGACCGGCATCGACGGCTCCACCCGCATGGAGGCCAAGAAGCAGCGTCGCCGCGAGGGCCGCGCCGCCGGTCGTCGTCGCGCCCCGATCCTGTCCGAGGCCGAGTTCCTGGCGCGCCGTGAGTCGGTGACCCGACGCATGGTGATCCGCCAGAACGAGGAGTACACCCAGCTCGCCGTCCTGGAGGACGACGTCCTGGTGGAGCACTACGTGGACCGCGCCAGCGCCACCAGCCTGATCGGCAACATCTACCTGGGCCGCGTCCAGAACGTGCTGCCCAGCATGGAGGCCGCCTTCATCGACATCGGCCGCGGCCGCAATGCCGTGCTCTACGCCGGTGAGATCGACTGGGAGCACTTCGGTGCCCACGGTGAGCAGAAGAAGGTCGAGAACGTCCTGAAGTCCGGCCAGACCGTGCTGGTCCAGGTCTCCAAGGACCCGGTGGGTGCCAAGGGCGCCCGCCTCACCAGCCACATCTCGCTGCCCGGTCGCTACGTGGTGTACTCGCCCGGCGGCCACCTGTCCGGCATCAGCCGCAAGCTGGCCGATGCCGAGCGCCACCGCCTCAAGGACATCCTGGGCGACCTGATCGACGACAAGTCGTCGGTGATCGTGCGCACCGCAGCCGAGGGCGCCAGCGAGGACGAGCTGGTGCGCGACGTGAACCGCCTCAAGGCGCAGTGGGAGATCATCGAGAAGAAGGCCAAGACCGGCAGCGCCCCGCAGCAGCTCTACGCCGAGCCGGACCTGACGGTGCGGATCGTGCGCGACCTGTTCACCGAGGACTTCAGCGAGCTCGTGGTCAGCGGCAACGGGGGAGCGGACGACGCCTACGAGGCGATCAACGGCTATGTCACCCACGTCGCCCCGCACCTGGCCGAGCGCCTCACCCGCTGGGACCGCGAGAGCCAGGGCGATCCCTTCGCCAAGCACCGCATCGACGACCAGATCGCCAAGGCGCTGGAGCGCAAGGTCTTCCTGCCCTCCGGTGGCTCGCTGGTGATCGACCGCACCGAGGCCATGACGGTGATCGACGTGAACACCGGCAAGTTCACCGGCGCCGGCGGCAACCTGGAGGCCACCGTCACCAGCAACAACCTGGAGGCGGCCGAGGAGGTCGTGCGCCAGCTGCGGCTGCGCGACATCGGCGGCATCATCGTGATCGACTTCATCGACATGGTGCTGCCCAGCAACCGCGAGCTGCTGCTGCGTCGCCTGGTGGAGTGCCTGGGCCGTGACCGCACCCGCCACCAGGTGGCCGAGGTGACCAGCCTGGGCCTGGTGCAGATGACCCGCAAGAAGATCGGCACCGGCCTGGCAGAGGCCTTCACCGAGGAGTGCAGCCACTGCGGCGGACGGGGCTACACCCGCCACGACCACCCGGTGGACACCCAGGCACCCGCCGACGGCGGTGACCGACACGGTGGCGGCGGTCGACGGGGCCGCAAGCACTGATCCGACGACCGGCCGCCGGTTTGACCCTGTACATCAGCACAGGTAATGTTGGCGGTCGGTCCGGGTTCCGTGGCGACATCGCCGGGAAACCTCCGAAAGACTTCCGACCAGCCCGTTGAGCCGGTTGGGAACATTTTCCTCACGACATCGAAGAGAGTAGGTCAGGCGTGTACGCGATCGTGCGCAGTGGCGGCCGCCAGCACAAGGTTGCCGTTGGCGACGTTGTCGAGATCGACAAGGGAGCGGCCAAGGTGGGCGACAGCGTGGAGCTGACCCCCATCCTGCTGGTCGACGGCGAGGCCGTCACCTCTGACAAGGGCACCCTTGAGAAGGCTTCGGTCAAGGCCGAGGTGCTGGGCGAGACCAAGGGTCCCAAGATCCGCATCATGAAGTACAAGAACAAGACCGGTTACAAGAAGCGCCAGGGGCACCGTCAGAAGTACACCCAGGTCAAGATCACCGGCATCGAAGGCTGAGGGAGCTGACATGGCACACAAGAAGGGCGCATCTTCGTCCAAGAACGGCCGCGACTCGAACGCGCAGCGCCTCGGCGTTAAGCGCTTCGGCGGCGAGCTGGTCAACGCCGGCGAGATCATCGTCCGCCAGCGTGGCACCCACTTCCACCCGGGCAACGGCGTCGGTCGCGGTGGCGACGACACCCTGTTCGCGCTGGTCGGCGGCAATGTCGAGTTCGGCACCCGTCGTGGTCGCCGCGTGGTCAACATCCAGCCGGCCGAGGTCGCTGCGAACTGACCTCGCACCTGCAACGTCCGAAGGGGCGGCCCCGTCATGGGGCCGCCCCTTCTGCATGTCCGCGGACATCCCACGAGGCGGCAGTGGCTGATGACTTGCTGGCTGAGAGTTCCGCAGACCGTTGATGGACCCGGGGGAGCCCTACCCTCATGGTGTCGCGACGCCGCGGCCACTCCCCGAAAGGCAGACCATGTCCAGCACCCCTCCCGATGCCTACCTCCCGCCCGAGCAGCCCGTCGCGCCGGCCGGGGGAGCCACCACCATCGAGCCGACGCCTCGTCGCCTCGGCACCGGTGCCAAGGCCGGCATCGTGGGGCTGGCGCTGCTGGCCCTGGGTGGCGGCTTCGCCCTGGCCGACCCGATGGACCTGCGCGAGGACAAGGGCGCCCAGGGCCCCGCGGCCGTGCTGCCCGCCGATGCACTCGGCTATGCCGCGGTCAACCTGGACCCGTCGGTGGGCCAGAAGCTGGAGATGGTGCGCTTCGCGATGAAGTTCCCCGCGCTGAAGCAGAAGATCTCGCTGAGCGAGGACGGCGACCTGAAACAGCAGTTCTGGGAGGCCGCCATGAAGGACTCCAGCTGCAAGGACAAGATCGACTACGAGGCCGACATCAAGCCCTGGCTGGGTGACCACGCTGGCGTGGCCCTGCAGAAGGACGACGACAAGCTCGTCATGGCCGTCGAGGCCTCCGACGAGGCGAAGGCGCGGGCCGCCGTCGAGAAGCTGGACGCCTGCGACAGCTCCGGCTCCACCACCAAGGAGGGCGTGGCCTATCGGGACGGCTATCTGCTGCTCGGCAAGGACCAGCCCACCGTCGACGCCGCCGTGGCCAGCGCCACGAGCGCACCGTTGTCCCAGCGGGCCGAGTTCACCGAGGACCTCGACAAGCTGGGCAGCACCGGGGTGATGAGCTTCTGGACCTCCAAGGAGGGCCTCGTGGCCGCCTCCCAGGAGTCCTCCCAGGCCGCCCAGAACGGCGTGGACGGCACGGAGCTGGAGCAGATGCCGGTGCGTTCCGCGGCAGGGACGCTGCGCTTCACCGATGGCAACCCTGAGCTGCACTTCGCCAGCAAGTCCACCGAGCCGGTCCCGGTCAGCGAGAAGGGCTCCGACCTGGGCTCCCTGCCCGGCGAGACCACCGTCGCCCTGGGCTTGGCCAACGGGGCCGACTTGGTGGAGCAGAACTGGCCCGAGATCCGCAAGATGATCGAGTCCCAGGGAACCTCGCTGGCGGACCTGGAGCGGGACAGCAAGCTCAAGCTGCCCGACGACCTCAAGACGCTGCTGGGCAGCGACCTGCGGATCTCCCTGGGCCCGGTGACCCCGGAGAGCATGGAGGATCCCAGCACCCTTCCGGTTGCGGTGGCCACCACCACGGACAAGGCGAAGCTCACCGAGCTGCTGGACCGCGTCGGCGCCAGCCAGCAGGGGATCAGCCTCACCAGCCAGGGTGAGAGCCAGGTGCTGGGCATCAACACCTCTTGGCCGCAGAAGGTGGCCGAGACCGGCTCGAAGCTGGCCGATGACGCCGCCTTCACCAAGGCCGTCGACGCTCCCGAGAAGGCCCAGACGGCCGGCTACGTGAACCTCGCCCAGCTGGTGGACAGCCTCGGGGCGGAGTTGTCGGCCGACGAGAAGGAGAACTTGGCGCCGCTGCAGTCCGTCGGCCTGAGCTCGCACCAGGAGGAGGGCGACTACAGCGTCGGCACGCTGCGCCTCACCACCCGCTGACGCGTTCACCCGGCTCCACCTGAGGGGCGGCCCCGCCATGGGGCCGCCCCTTCGTCGTGCCCCTAGGCTGTAGCCGACGAAAGGATGCCCATGAGCCACCAGGCCACCCCCGCCGACGACTCCCGAGGCAGGCTTGCCCGCCGCCTCGCCGCCGGACTGATCGGACTGGGCGTGCTCGGGATGGGCGCCAGCTTCGTCGCCACCAACCCGCTCCACCTCGGCGAGGACCTCGCCGAGGGCCCCGACGCCGTGCTTCCCGGCGACGCCGTGGCCTATCTCGAGCTGGATGCCGAGCCCGGGCTGGGACAACAGGCGGAGGCCCTGGCCTATGCCGGCAAGCTGCCCTCGCTGCGTCGGATGCTGTCCGGTGAGCGCACCGACGTGCGCCAGCTGGCCTGGCAGCGGCTGGCGCCGGCGGAGTGCCGCGGCGTGGTGGACTTCGACCGTGACCTGCGCCCCTGGCTCGGGCAGCGCATCGGCGTCGCCCTGCGTGATGGCGCCGAGCTGCCGGTGATGGCCTTCGAGGCCACCGACGAGCAGGCCGCCCGCGAGGGTGCTCGCAAGATCGCCTCCTGCTGGCCCGGTGGGCTGGGACGCGGGGTGGCCTGGCAGCAGGGCTACCTGTTGCTGGCCGCAGACCAGGCCGCCGCCGACAGCGCCCAGCAGAAGGCGGCCGAGGATCCCCTGACGACGGGGGAGCGCCATGCCCAGGACCTCACCAAGGTGGGCACCCGCGGCTTCGTCACCTGGTGGGCCACCCGGTCGGGCCTGGAGCAGGTGGCTGATCTGTCGCACTGGTCCGACGAAACGCGCGAACGACTCGCCACGGCCCCACTGGTCTCGACCGGCGGCACCCTGCGGATGGGCGAGGGCAGCCCCGAGGTGCGTACCGTCGCGAAGCTCACCACCGAGCTCAAGACCTCCCAGCACAGCACCGCGCTGGGTGACCTGCCCGCCGACAGCTCGCTGGCCGTCGGACTGGCCGAGGGAGACGTCGCGGTGGACGAGACCTGGCCGGTGGTCTCGCGCTGGCTGGCCCAGCGGGACATCGAGCTGACCCCCGAGCAGGCCAAGACCCTGCTGGGCCGCGACGCCCGGCTCGCCGTGGGGCCGCGGCGCGAGGGCGGTCGCGCCTGGTCACTGTCGACCTACACCGATCGTGGTCCGCTGGAGCAGCTGCTGGCCGAGCACGAGAAGGCCGGCGACGTGCAGATCGCCTCCGGCACCCCGAAGGTGCCGATCCTGGCGCCGAAGCATGACGCGGCCTGGGCCGAGCACGTCTCCACCACCGACGACCACCTGGGCGAGCACAACCCCTTCAAGTTCGGGGTGGCGAAGTCGGACCAGGCACAGCTGGCGGTCTTCGTGAACCTGGACGAGTACCGCGAGCAGGTGCGCCGGCAGTTCCCGTACCTGGACGAGGCCGACCTGGCGGCGCTCCAGGCCTTCGGGCTGGCCGCGCACGTCGAGGATGCGAACTATGTCGTGGCGGTGGGGCGGATCACGGCGCACTGAGCGCGTGGTCCGGTCAGAGCCGGCGGGCGAACCAGAGATGGGCGCCCACGGCGACCGCGAGCAGCAGCCAGGTCATCAGGCCGAGCGCCACCAGCGGGTCCATGCCCCAGACCACGGCGACCATGGCCGCGGCGCAGCCGAAGAAGCTGCACAGGCCCACCGTCGCCAGGCTGCGCTGGGTGATGGTCTGGTCGCGCTCGTCGCCCTGCCCGCGCACCTGGCGTCCCAGCAGGCCACCGTCTCGTCGCCGCTGCAGCACGAGCATCACCACCACGGCCGCCAGCCCGCCGGCCAGCGCGCCCCAGGCGGTCTCGGGGTCTCGGGGATAGAAGGCAGCGAAGACGCTGAGCACGGCGGCCATGCCGAGCAGCGGAGCGAGGCGGGCGCTGGAGGGTCGATCAGTCCTCGACATGGAAGATCTCCTCGACGGTGGTGCCGAACAGTCGCGCGATGCGGATGGCCAGCGGGAGGGACGGGTCGTACTTGCCGGTCTCGATGGAATTGATCGTCTGGCGGGAGACGCCCAGGCGCTCGCCCAGCGCGGCCTGGCTCATGCCGCCCTGCTCGCGCAGGGCGCGGACGTCATTCTCCACGGCCGGTCTGGTCGCGCTGCTCGCGCAGCACCTTGCCGAACAGGTAGGTGCCCGACAGGTTCAGCAGCACGCACAGGCCGATGAAGACATAGCCCAGCACCGGCTGGCGCTGCAGCATGGCGAGCGCGGCGATCAGGCAGGCGGAGCCGCAGGCCACGAGCGTGGTGGCGGTCTGCTGGGTCTTCTGGACGTCCATCGTTCTCTCCTCGGTCATGGTCAAGCCTCCTTGACATGACAAGCATGCTTGACAGTCGGGCGATGTGTCAAGCCTCCTTGACAAGACCTCTGGTCCCGCCCCTCTCAGGCGTTGCCGGGTAGGATTGCAGGGCTGGCGAGCCACCGCTGTGCGTGCCCGCCCACCACCTGACTTCTGCAGAGAGAACCACCATGGCAATCCCCTCCTTCGTCGACCGCGTGACGCTCACCGTCACGGCCGGAAACGGCGGGCACGGCTGCGCCTCGGTGCATCGCGAGAAGTTCAAGCCGCTCGGTGGTCCCGACGGTGGCAACGGCGGCGACGGCGGCTCCATCGTGCTGCGCGTCGACCCGCAGGTGACCACCCTGGTGGAGTACCACCGCCAGAGCGTGCGCAAGGCGGCCAACGGCCAGCCCGGCATGGGCGATCACAAGAACGGCTCGCGCGGTGAGGACACCGTGCTGTCGGTGCCCGAGGGCACCATCGTCACCGATGCCGAGACCGGCGACGTGCTGGCCGACCTCACCGGGGACGACGTCGAGGCGATCGTGGCCGCTGGTGGCCGCGGTGGCCTGGGCAATGCGGCGCTCGCCTCGGCCTCCCGCAAGGCCCCCGGCTTCGCCCTGCTGGGCGAGGAGGGCGACAGCCGCAAGATCATGCTGGAGCTCAAGGTGGTGGCCGACGTCGGCCTGGTGGGCTTCCCCTCGGCCGGCAAGAGCTCACTGATCGCGGCGATCAGCCGCGCCCGGCCCAAGATCGCCGACTACCCCTTCACCACCCTGGTGCCCAACCTGGGCGTCGTGGTGGCCGGTGACGTGACCTACACCGTCGCCGACGTTCCCGGCCTGATCGAGGGTGCCAGCCAGGGCAAGGGCCTGGGCTTCGACTTCCTGCGCCACATCGAGCGCTGCCAGGCCATCGTCCACGTCGTCGACTGCGCCACCTTCGAGCCGGGGCGGGACCCGCTGAGCGATCTGGACGTGATCGAGGCCGAGCTGGCCGCGCACGGTGGCCTGGAGGACCGCCCGCGGCTGGTGGCGCTGAACAAGGTGGACATCCCCGATGCCGCCGAGATCGCGGAGATGGTCAAGGCCGACGTCGAGGCCCGCGGGCTGAAGACCTTCGTGATCTCCACCAAGTCCGGCGAGGGCCTCAACGGGCTCACCTTCGCCATGGCCGACCTGGTGGAACAGCGCCGGGCGCAGATGCCGCCGCCGGCCCCGAAGAAGATCGTGATCCGGCCCCGCGCGGTGGCCGAGACCGAGCCCTTCACCATCCACCGGATGGGCGACGGCATGGGCGGCGAGGTCTGGCGGGTGCGCGGCGAGAAGCCGGAGCGCTGGGTGCGCCAGACCGACTTCAACAATGCCGAGGCGGTCGGCTACCTCGCCGATCGGCTCAACAAGCTCGGCGTCGAGGACAAGCTGCTCCAGATCGGCGCCCGCGCCGGCGACGCGGTGGCCATCGGTGGCGAGGACGCGGTGATCTTCGACTTCGCCCCGCAGGTGGAGATCGGTGCCGAGATGCTGGCCCGTCGTGGCGAGGACGCCCGCCTGGAGCGGGAGCGCCCGGCGGCAGTGCGGCGTCGCGAGAAGGATGCCGAGTACCAGGAGCGCCGCGGTGGCATGCACCGCGACGCCTGGCGCGTCATCAATGCCGCCACCTCCGGCTACGAGGCCGACGAGGACGAGGCCGGCAACGGCTTCGAGGCCGACTACGGTGACGAGGACTTCAGCGACGAGCCCGGCGAGGGCGTCGAGGTCAGCTACCAGGTGCACGACGACGACCACGTGCACGATGACGACCAGGATCAGGGGACCCGCTGACGATGGAGCTGCGCGAGCAGTTGCGGCAGTGCAACCGGATCGTGGTGAAGGTGGGGTCCTCCTCGCTGACCACCGCGGAGGGCGGCATCGACCCCGCCCGGATCCAGCGCCTGGTGGACGCGGTGGCCGACGTGCGCGCCCACGGCACCCAGGTGGTGCTGATCAGCTCGGGCGCCATCGCCGCTGGCCTGTCGCCGCTGGGGCTGGCCCGTCGCCCGCGTGACCTGGCCACCCAGCAGGCGGCCGCCAGCGTCGGTCAGGGCCTGCTGATGCAGGAGTACACCGAGCGCTTCGGTGCCCACGGCCTGCGGGTGGGCCAGCTGCTGCTCACCGTCGACGACCTGACCCGCCAGACCACCTATTCCAATGCGCTGCGCACGCTGGGCAAGCTGCTCAAGCTGCAGGCGCTGCCGATCGTCAACGAGAACGACACCACCGCCACCCACGAGATCCGTTTCGGTGACAACGACCGACTCGGGGCCCTGGTGGCTCAGATGGTGCGCGCCGATGCGCTGGTGCTGCTCAGCGACGTGGACGGGCTCTACACGGCCCACCCGGCAGACCCGGGCAGTGAGCGGATCAGCACCGTGGCCGACATCGACGCCCTGGAGGTGGACACCCACAAGCGGGGGACCGCCATCGGCTCGGGCGGCATGACCACCAAGCTGCAGGCCGCGCAGATCGCCACCAGTGCAGGGATCCCGGTGGTGCTGGCGCGTGCCGACCAGGCCTATGCCGCCATGACCGGGCAGAACGTCGGCACCTTCTTCCCCTCCGACGCCAAGCGCCGCCCGCGACGGCTGCTCTGGCTGGCCCATGCCACCAGCGCCCGCGGCCGACTGCTGCTCGACGAGGGCGCGGTGCAGGCCGTGGTGCAGCGCAAGGCCTCGCTGCTGGCGGCCGGGATCACCGCCGTCGAGGGCGACTTCGTGGCCGGCGACCCGGTGGACCTGGTCTCGCCCGAGGGCAAGGTGGTGGCCCGCGGCCTGGTGGGCTTCAGCGCCGAGGAACTGCCCGACATGCTGGGACGCAAGTCGCAGGACCTGGCCGATGCGCTGGGCCGCGAGTACGAGCGCGAGGTGGTGCACCGCGACGTGCTCGTGGTGCTGGCCCGCCGCCCGCGGCGTCGCTAGGCCGGCAGCTCGACGCCTAGCCCCGAGCGCTCCGCCTGCTCGGCCACGTGCGCGGCGAAGACCAGGTCGGTGATGCCGATGCCCAGGTTCTGGCAGAGCACTCGTCCGCCGGGGCGGCCCTGCTGCAGCAGCTCGCCGGTCCACCGTTCGGCCAGCGGGTAGTCGGGGGCCAGCTTCACCGGGGCCACGGCGCGGAACTGCTCGATGTCGTCGGCCGCCATCGTTGTGGTGCGCGCCAGCTCGGCGCCCACGCTGCTGGCATAGTCCAGCGGCAGCAGGAGCACGTCCTCGACCAGGCGGTCGGGTTCCAGCTCGGCGCCGTGCAGGCCGATCGTGAGACCGCTGACCACCGCCCCTGCACCGCTGACGGCCGACCGCTTGTCGGTGGTGGTCTCCAGGCGCAGACCGGGCAGGGCCTGGGCCACCCACTCCTGCAGCTCCGCGAGCGGCTCCTCGCGGCGGCCGAAGAGCCGCACCTCGCGCACCCCGATCGCCTCGAAGATCGGCAGGTGGGACCTGGCCTGGGCCCCGGTGCCCAGGAAGGCCACCGGGCGGGAGACGTCGGCCAGCGCCTGCAGGCAGGCCCCGGTGACGGCTGCGGTGCGCTGCGCGGTCAGCGGGGCCGCCTGCATCACGGCGCGGGTGGAGCCGGTGGTGGCGTCGGCCAGCACCATCACGCCCTGGGCGGTGGGCAGCCCGCGCGAGGGGTTGTCCGGCACCAGGGTCACCCACTTGCAACCGGCCAGGTCACGGTCCAGCCAGGCGGCCGGCATGGCATTGGCGAAGGCCTCGCCCCCGAGTGCCAGCCCCGGCTTCGGCGGCACCTGGGCGGCGCCGTCGGAGCGGGCCACCAGGGCCTCGCCGGCCAGCGCGATGGCGGTGAGGGGATCGGGCAAGAGGTGGTCCACCTGGGCGGTGCTGAGGTATCGGCTCACCACTCGACCCTAGCCGCGACGCGAGGCGAGGCCCGATTAGTCTTGCCGCCATGACGAGCCTCTTCGCCGCCCAGGCAGGTGCTGCCCGCACCGCCTCCCGCCAGCTGGCCACCCTGTCGCGGGCCCGCAAGGACGCCGCCCTGCAGGCCATGGCCGACGCCCTGGCCGCCGCACAGGAGCCGGTGCTGCAGGCCAATGCCCGCGACGTGGAGCGGGCCCGCGAGCAGGGCACCCCGGAGGCCATGGTGGACCGGCTGACCCTCACCCCCGAGCGGATCGCGGGCATGGTGCAGGGCCTGCGTGACCTGGCCGGCCTGCCTGACCCGGTGGGCGACGTGGTGCGCGGTTTCTCCACCCCCGCCGGGGTGCGGATCAGCCAGGTGCGGGTGCCCTTCGGTGTGGTGGGGATCATCTACGAGGCGCGCCCCAATGTCACCGCCGATGCCGCCGGCATCTGCCTCAAGAGCGGCAATGCCGCCCTGCTGCGCGGTTCCTCCTCGGCGCTGGACTCCAATCGTGCCGTGGTGGCCGCCCTGCGCGGCGGGCTGGAGCAGGCGGGCGTCGAGGCCGGCGCGGTCTGCCTGGTGGAGGGTGGCCGCGAGGTGACCGGAGAGATGATGCGCGCCCGTGGCCTGGTGGACCTGCTGATCCCGCGCGGCGGTGCCGGGCTGATCGAGGCGGTGGTCACCGGCTCCACGGTGCCGGTGATCGAGACCGGCACCGGCAACTGCCACCTCTTCGTCGACGCCAGCGCAGACCAGCAGATGGCGCTGGAGATCATGCTCAATGCCAAGACCCAGCGCCCCAGCGTCTGCAACTCGCTGGAGACCCTGCTGGTGCATGCCGAGATCGCCGAGCAGTTCGTGCCCAAGGCCCTGGAGGCACTGACGGCCGCTGGCGTCACGGTGCACGGTGACGACTCGGTGCGCGGTCTGGACCACCGGATCGTCGAGGCGACCGAGACCGAGTACGACGCGGAGTACCTCTCGCTGGACCTGGCAGCCAAGGTGGTGGCCGGCCTGGACGAGGCCGTGGAGCACATTCGCGCCCACAGCTCGGGCCACTCCGAGACGATCATCACCTCAGACCTGGGCAGTGCCAACCGCTTCACCGCCGAGGTGGACGCGGCGGCGGTGCTGGTGAACGCCTCCAGCCGCTTCGTCGACGGCGGTGAGTTCGGTTTCGGCGCCGAGATCGGCATCTCCACCCAGAAGCTGCACGCCCGTGGCCCGATGGGCCTGCCGGAGATGACCTCCACCAAGTACGTCGTGGTGGGGGACGGGCAGACGCGCGGCTGAATCGGCTAGTCTCTGCACATGTCCATGGTTCTGATGAATGCCCAGGCCGAGACCTGGCCCGCCTTCGCCGTCGCCTTCGCCGTCCTGATCGCGGCGCTGCTGTTCGTCCTGAACATCGGCGGCAACCGCCCGCACAGCTGAGCGTGACCCAGCCTGGCGAGAGCGCCCCCGGCAAGGAGGCGCTGGGCATCGTGCATCCCGACGGCCCCGAGCGTCCCTGGCGCCTGGGCGTGATGGGTGGCACCTTCGACCCGATCCACCACGGCCACCTGGTGGCCGCCAGCGAGGTGGCCGCCCGCTTCGGCCTCGACGAAGTGGTCTTCGTGCCCACCGGCGTGCCCTGGCAGAAGGCCGGACGCGGCGTCTCCGCCGCCGAGGACCGCTACCTGATGACGGTGATCGCCACCGCCTCGAACCCGCGCTTCAGCGTCTCGCGCGTGGACATCGAACGTCCCGGCGACACCTACACCGTCGACACCCTGAAGGACCTGCGCCGGATCCGCGGCGGCGAGGTGGAGCTCTTCTTCATCACCGGCGCCGACGCCCTGGCCAAGATCCTCACTTGGCGCGGCGCCGAGGAGCTCTTCGACCTGGCGCACTTCATCGGCGTCAGCCGGCCCGGCATCCCGCTGGGGGAGAGCGACATCGCCCACCTGCCGGCCGACAAGGTCACCCTACTGGAGGTGCCTGCCATGGCCATCTCCTCCACCGACTGCCGCAACCGGGTTCGCGAGGGCCTGCCGATCTGGTACCTGGTGCCGGACGGCATCGTGCAGTACATCGCCAAGCGCGGCCTGTACGGGCAGCTGCGCGCCACCACCGAGCCGGTGCTGGACCGCGTGGACACCAGCCACAGCCCGGACGAGCTCGCCGAGCTCGCCGCCGCGGAGAATGCCCGCATCCAGAAGACCAAGGAAGAGAAGTCTTGAGCGCAACCGAGATCGCCATCACCACCGCCACGCTGGCCGCCCAGGCGGCCGCCGACAAGCTGGGCACCGACATCGTCGCCTTCGACGTCAGCGAGCAGCTGGCCATCACCGACATCTTCCTGGTGGTCTCGGCCAGCAACGAGCGCCAGGTGGGCGCCGTGGTGGACGGCATCGAGGAGCAGCTGCTCAAGCACAAGCTGAAGCCGGTGCGTCGCGAGGGGGACCGGGAGAACCGCTGGGTTCTGCTGGACTACCTCGACGTGGTGGTGCACGTGCAGCACACCGACGAGCGCGCTCTGTACTCGCTGGAGCGGCTGTGGAAGGACTGCCCTCGCATCGAGCTGGGCGTCCACGAGGGCCGCGAGGCCCCGCCCGCCGCCGAGCAGAGCGACGAGGACGCCGTCGGCGCCTGATGTCCAGCACCGTCGTCACCAGCACAGCACCAGCCACCCGGCTGGTGCTGTTGCGTCATGGCCTGACGGACTGGAATGCCCAAGGGCGCTTCCAGGGCCAGCTCGACATCGGCCTGAACGACACCGGCCGGTCCCAGGCCGCCGCGGCGGCGCCGCACCTCGCGGCCCTGGTTCCGGATGTCGTCCTCTCCTCAGACCTGGGCCGCGCCACCGAGACCGCGGCGGCCGTCGCGGGCCTGCTGGGCACCGAGGTGGTCACCGATCCCCGGCTGCGCGAGATCAATGTCGGCAGCTGGGGCGGGCTGACCGGGGCCGAGATGCAGCAACGCGATCCCGGTTTCGCCCGCGCCCTGGCCAATGGCGAGGACTTCCGTCGCTCTCCCGAGGGGGAGACCGCCGACGAGGTGGGCGTGCGGATGCGCCTGGCGCTCACCGACCTGACCGCCCGCTTCGAGGGCGGCACCCTGATGGTGGTCTCCCACGGCCTGGCCATCCGGATGGCCTGCGGCTATCTGCTGGGCTGGGACTTTGCCCACAGCTGGCAGCTCGGGCCCATGGCGAACTGTGGCTGGTCCGTGCTCTCGCGACGCCCCGACCTGCCCTGGCGGCTCGAGGCCTACAACCGTGTGGCGCCCGATTTTGCATGATGCGATCCCATGCTGTAATGTTCTACGAGTCCTGAGGGGCTGAAAGGCTGCTCAAAGGACATCCCACAAGGGGCTATGGCGCAGTTGGTAGCGCGCTTCCATGGCATGGAAGAGGCCAGGGGTTCGAATCCCCTTAGCTCCACAATCACAGAAGGCCCCGCCGAGAGGCGGGGCCTTCTGCGTCTTCCCGGCCACCCAGGATCCGCACTTTCGCGGTCCGTGCCACAACTGTCTGAAAGTCCAGGTGCTGGCGTCTTCCCGTGCACCAAAAAATAGATATCATATTGCTATCAGGTCGCCCGGAGGGGCGCGGAGCACCCGACCCGGCAACGGGAGGGGAGAGGGAGGCAAAGATGAACGACGACAACAGCACCGCCGTCACCCCCGAGGAGCAGCCGCTGCAGGCGCGCCCGGTGGGCCATGACGGGGTCCGCGTCGACGTGAGCGAGCACCGCGCCTGGAGCATGTCCGGCCTGCCCGGGCTGTTGCTGGTCGTCCTGCTGGTGCTGGGTGGTGCGGCGCTGGTGGTCACCAGCCTGCTGGCGGGCAGCCCCTCGGTGGCCGGCATCATCGGTGGCGCGCTGCTCGCGGCGCTGGGCGGCATCCTCGCCACCGGTCTGCGCGTGGTGAACCCCGGCGAGGCCGTCGTGGTGCAGTTCCTGGGCAACTACCTGGGCACCGTGCGTCGCACCGGGCTGAACATGACCCCGCCCTTCACCACCGGCCGCAAGGTCTCGGTGAAGGCCGACAACTTCGAGACCACCGGTCTGAAGGTCAACGACTCCAACGGCAACCCGATCGAGATCGCCGCCGTCGTCGTCTACCAGGTGGCCGACACCGCCAAGGCCGCCTTCGCGGTGGAGGACTACGACGAGTTCGTGCGCAAGCAGGCCGAGTCCGCGCTGCGCCACGTCGCCATGAGTCACCCCTACGACGACCACTCTGTCCCGATGGAGGGTCAGCCCGCCCAGCAGGTGGTCACGCTGCGCGAGTCCCCCGACCACGTCAACGGCGAGCTCGCCCGCGAGGTGGCCGAGCGGGTGGCCGTCTCCGGCGTCGAGATCATCGAGGTGCGCATCTCCCACCTGGCCTACGCCCAGGAGATCGCCTCCGCCATGCTGCGACGCCAGCAGGCCGCCGCGGTGCTCTCCGCCCGCCAGGTGATCGTCCAGGGAGCCACCGAGATGGCCAAGCAGGCCGTGCGCGAGCTGGACGCCCAGAGCGACATCGAGCTGGACCCGGAGCGCAAGGCCGCCATGATCACCAACCTGCTGGTGGTGCTGTGCTCGGAGCAGAACACCGCGCCGGTGATCAATGCCGGCTCGCTGTACTGAGATGGTCTGAGGATGCCCGAACAGCGCAAGCAGATCCTGCTCCGGGTCAACCCGCAGGTGCACGAGGCGCTGAGCCGGTGGGCGGCCGACGACATGCGGTCGGTGAACGGACAGATCGAGATGATCCTGCGCGACGCCCTGCGTCGCGCAGGTCGTCTGCCCCGCGACGTGCCTGAGCCGCGAGGCCCGGGCCGGCCCCGCAACGACGAGGACTGAGCCGCGGACCTGCGACCAAGCCGAGGGCGAACAGCCTGTCACCCTGCCGTCGTGGGGTGGCAGGCTGGCGCCATGAGCATCGAGCACAATGACGCCACCGAGCTGTCCGACGAGACCGGCGAGATCGACCAGCTGGACTCCGACCTGGACGGTGTCGAGGACACCGACGAGCTGACCGAGATGGCCGACGCGAACCGCCCCTACGGCGAGGTCACCGCCGAGGACCTGGGCACCCAGGACCTGATCGACGACGGGGGAGACCTGGCCACCACGCTGGACGACGACGCGCGAACCGACAACCGCGCCGCGGGCGTGGTTCCGGTGGACGAGGAGATGACCTTCGACGACTTGACTACCGAGGAGACCCTCGAGGACCGCTTCCAGCAGGAGGAGCCGGACCCGATCAGCGACATCGTCCCGCCCGACGCCGGTCGTCGCGCCTGAGGCACCGGCCACGCAGGATTGAACGGCCCCGTTCCCGGCATGGGAACGGGGCCTCGCCGTTCCCGGGTCAGCTGGCCGTGGCGTGCTCCACGCAGGTGACCGACCAGGGCCGGAACTCCAGCCGGGCCTCGCCGATCGGGTTCCCGCACACGTCGCAGCGGCCGTGACTGCCCTCGTCGAGTTTGGCCAGCGCACGCTCCACCTGGTCCAGCACCTGGGCCAGGGTGGAGGCGGAGGAGGCGTCGGCCATCTGCTGGATGGCCTGGTTGGTGCCCTCGCCGATCCGCTTGCCGAAGCCGATGGTGGCCCCAGCTTCCGGGGGCCGGGTCAGCTCCACGATCTGGGCCCGCAGATCCGCGGCCTTCTGCTCCAGCTCCGTGCGCAGCTCGTCGTCAGCCATCCCCGGATGATACCCACGGGTCCCACAGGCGTCAGGGGACCGGCGGTGCCACCGCAGCGTCGGCGCCGCTGAGCTCGAGTTCCCGCGCGATGGTGCCATCGGCCTTGAGCGTCTCGAGTCGCTCGACGACCGCCCGCAGAGCCGACATCGGGGAACCGCGTGGCAATCCCACAGCTTGGCGGATCTCCATGAAAGGAGGTTCCAGAACCCGATAGCCGCGACTCTCGGCATACCGGTCAGCGGCTGCCGGATCCCTGCGCAGACATCCAGCCGCTGCTCTTCGAACACCTCTGCCACCTCCAGTCCTCGTTCGATCTCCGCGTGCTGGATGGTCCTGGTCAGGAACAGGTCGTACGCGGCACCTTGGCGGACACCGATGCGAATCCCTGGCGCGTCGACGTCAGGCGTCCCACGAAGGTCTTCTCGTCGGGCGATGTAGACGCCCTCGATCAAGGCGTACGGCGGCGTGAACGCAACACCGCTCTCACGCTCAGGTTCGATCGCCAGAAAGCAGAGGTCCGCGTGGCCAGCGACCATGGCGGCGTACGCGTCACGGGCGGCCGGCACCTGGCTCAGCGCCAGGGGAACGTCCAGCCAGTCAGCCAGATGCTCGGCGATTGCCACGGTCACCCCACGTGGACCATCGGGGCCCGGCTGGGCCAGGACCGGGTTGCCCAGGTTGATGACTGCTCGCAGGCGGCCGGTCGGCGCCAGAGTTGTCGCGAGACTCATGGTTCCACCGCGACCTCTCCGCGCATGAGGGGCCGGGCGGTGCGGAAGAGTGACGCGCTCGAAACCTCGTACGATTCACGGCCCTGCTCGACGTCGGCCGCGGCCGTGACGACCCCCAACGGGGTTCCGATCCGCAAGCCCCCTCCTGAGGGAGCGCACACCTGTGCGATGACAGTTCCCGGGATCCCGGCGGCCGTGGCGACGCACAGTGCGGCCGTCCCGGGGATTGCTCGATGAACGATCCCCATCGACACGGTCCGCACCACGATGTCGCATTCGCCTGCCGACACGGTGGATCCGTCCAGCAGGATGCTTTCGGCAGGGGCGGACACCACGGCGATCTTGGGAACAGACTGCGCCGCGGTCTGAGGGCTGGCGCACATCCCCATCGCAACAGCCGCCGAGCGGCGCAGCCGCTCGAGGAGGGCCATGAGACGCCTGTCCTCCTCCAGCGTCTGGGGGAGTTCGGTACCGGCAACCCCCACGTCCGCGGCTGCAACAAAGACCATCGGATTCGCGGCATCGACCAAGGAGACCGCAAGCGCACGACCGTCGACATCCAGCACCTGCAGGGGAAGCCCCGTGGGAGCACCCCACTGGTCTTCGAACCCCCCGGACTCACGTACCGCAACTCAATGGGCGCGGCCGTTCCGGAAACGCCGGGCAGCACCAGATCGCCCCGCGTCGCAGCGACGCCATGAGCCACCTCCAGGCCGACCTCGATCAGTTTGTCCGTGTTGGTGTTGTGGACACGGAACCAGTTGTTACCCTCGGGACTCTGCACGATGCCCGCCAGTAGGGCGAACGGCACGACCGCTGACGAAAGATTGCCCCAGTTGCCGGAGTAGTCCACGGTCCCCGTGTCCACTGCGACCTGGCCAAAGGTGTACTCAAGGTCCACGCCCGCACGTTGCGAGGTGCGTACGCTGACCACCTTGGACAGCGAAGAGATCCCCCCACCCATTCCATCGAGTTGGCGGCCGAACCGGTCCGGAGATCCGATGGCGCGCGCATAGAGACGATCGCGGTCCGCCCCCTCGCTCGGGAGGTCGCGCTCATCGAAGAAAAGACCCTTGCTGGTGCCTCCCCGCATGAAGATCGCCTTGACCCAGGTTGTCATCCCACACTCCTCGTGTCCGTTGCCCGTGCGCTCATCCTGTTGTGGGGCCGCCAGTACACCATCGATCTCGCCGTAGCAGGATGGTGCCATGGCGACGATCGAGGTGGAGCGCTGGTGGGGCAACACGCCTGCGGCGCAGGGTTCCGGGCGGGCACTGCTGGTGCTGCCCGGCATGAACTACCCGGTGGACGGGGCGGGCATCATGCTCCCGGTCCGCGCGCTGGCCGAGCAGGGCTGGGAGGTCTTCGCGGTGGCCTGGGACCTGGCCGATGTGCGGGAGGACCCTCAGGCCCTGCGGCAGGCCGTAGAGCAGGCGGCGGAGCAGGCACACCAGGCCGCAGGTGGGGCCACGACGATGATGCTGCTGGGCAAGTCCGTCGCCTCGCTGGCCACCGGATGGGTGGCGCGGGCCGCGATGCCCGCCATCTGGCTCACGCCCATGCTCACCCGCCCCGAGGTCTGCGGGGCCTTGGCTGCATCGCCGGCTCCCGCGCTGCTGGCCGGTGGCAGCGCGGACCAGCTCTGGGACGGCGCCGCGGCGCGGGCAACCGGCAAGCAGGTCCTGGAACTCGGTGCGGTCGACCACGGCTTCATCAGCCCCAGCGGCGATCCGGCCTACCTGGCGACCATGACGCGTCTCACCGCCGCCTGCACCGACTTCGCGGCCAGCCTGGGCTGAGACCCGGAGCCCGTCCTCGGGGCAGCAGAGGGGCGAGCGCCGCGGTGGTCGTGCCCGTGGCTGCTCAGTCCTCCACCAGGTGCAGGCCGAGCTCGCCGGCCATCTCGTGGGCGATGTCGTACAGGTCGTCGACGCGGATGGTGGCACCGCGCAGCCCGTCGAGACCCTTCAGGCCCACCAGCGAGCCACCCGACAGCGAGACCCGGGTGCTGGTGGCCTGGCTGAAACTGGCGCCCTCCAGGGTGCAGTCGGTGAAGCTGACGTCCTGCAGCCGGGCATTGGTGAAGTCGGCGCCGGTCAGGTCGCAGCCGGTGAAGCTGACCCGCTGCAGGTTGGCGAAACGGAAGTTGGCCAGCGACATCTGACAGTCCCGGTGCTCCAGGTCGGCCAGGGTGCAGCCGCTCAGCGCGATCCCCACCAGCCGGCAGCCGCGCCAGGCCACCCGCTTCAGCCCGCTCTCGGTGAAGGCCGCATTGGCGGCATCCACCCCGTTCAGCTCCACGTCCACCCAGTTGGTGCGGTACCAGTCGCTGTCGGCCAGGCTGCCACGGGCCACGCGCAGGCTGGCCAGCTCCACGAACTCGGTGCTGTGGGCCTCCAGCGAGAGCAGCGTCACCTCCTGCTCGGTGACCAGGTCGTCGCTGCCCACCGACGACGGCCCCAGGTCTGCCACCGACTGCAGACGCACCTCGCGCTCGGACAGCTTGGGCGGGTGGGCGTGACGGGGGAGGGCCTGCATGGCGCCACCGTAGCCGGTGCCCGGTCGCGCGGATCGTGGTGTCCAGCGGCAGTGGGTTAGACTGTCGTGCCGACTCGCGGCAGACGTCTTGAAAGGGAAGTACGTGGCTTCTACCAACGACCTGAAGAATGGCATGGTGCTCGACCTCGACGGTCAGCTCTGGCAGGTGATCTGGTTCCAGCACCACAAGCCGGGCAAGGGCAACACCGTCGTGCGCAGCAAGCTGAAGCACGTCCTGACCGGCAAGGTGGTCGACAAGACCTTCAACTCCGACACCAAGGTGGACACCGCGACGGTCGACCGTCGTGACATGCAGTACCTGTACCACGACGGCGACGGCTTCGTCTTCATGGACACCACCAGCTACGACCAGATGACCCTCTCCGAGGCCGTCGTCGGCGAGGCCAAGGACTACCTGCTGGAGAACACCGTCGCCACGGTGGCCATCCACGAGGGCAACCCGCTCTACATCGACATGCCCGCCTCCGTCGAGCTCGAGGTCACCTACACCGAGCCCGGCCTGCAGGGCGACCGCTCCACCGGTGGCACCAAGCCCGCCACCCTGGAGACCGGCAAGCAGGTCCAGGTGCCGCTGTTCATCACCACCGGCGAGAAGATCAAGGTCGACACCCGCACCGGCGACTACCTCTCCCGCGTCAGCAACTGATGGTCCCCGAGGACGTCGTCGGGACGCCGGTTCCCGGCCGCCCCGACCTTCTCAAGCTCTCCCAGGAGCCGACGCTCGTGGTGCCCAACCCGCACCACAGCAGCCGCACCAAGGCCCGCAAGCAGGCCCTCGACATCCTGTTCGAGGCCGAGCTGCGCGACCGCGACCTTGTGACCACGCTCGACGAGCACATCGCCACCGGTGACCCGTCGGTGCGTGACTACGCCGAACAGATCGTGCGTGGCATCAACGAGCAGATGGCCCAGGTGGACCAGCGCATCGCCGACAGCTGCAGCGAGGGCTGGACCCTGGAGCGGATGCCGCGCGTGGACCGCAACCTGGCCCGGATCGGCGTCTGGGAGATCGACCACACCGACGCACCCGACGAGGCCGTCATCGCGGAGGCGGTGGCCCTGGCCACCGAGTTCTCCACCGACGACTCGGCCGCCTTCGTCAACGGCCTGCTCGCGCAGGCCAGCAGGACCAAGCAGGCCTGAGCGCCCGCACGCCGCGACCCGGCCCGGGGATCCGGGGCGGGTCGTGCCGCGTCCGGAGCCCCTGCTGGCAGGATGTGGCGGGTGCCCACCCACGACGCCACAGTGACCGCTCCCGCCGCCGAGGACCTGGAGCGGGTGCAGCGCCGGGTGGTGCGAGTCCTCTTCGGCGCCCAGGTGCTGGCCGGGCTGGGCATGGGCGCGGGGATGTCGATCGGCTCCCTGCTCGCCTACGAGGTGACCAGCAACGAGGCACTGGCCGGCATCTCCCGGATCATCTCGGGGCTCTCGGTGGCCGTGCTGGCGGTGCCGCTGGCACGCCTGGCCACCACCCACGGCCGTCGGGTGGCGCTGGGCACCGGCTGGGCCGTGGCGAGCCTGGGCGCGTTGCTGCTGGTGGCGGCGATCGCGAGCCATTCGGTCGCGCTGCTGATGCTGGGCATGTTCGCCTTCTCGGCCGGTTCCGCAGCCGGCCTGCAGGCACGTTTCGCGGCCACCGACCTGGCCCGTCCGGAGCACCGGGCGCGCACCCTCTCCCTGGTGGTCTGGGCCACGACGCTGGGCTCCATGCTGGGCCCCAACCTGGCGGCGCCGGGTGCGGTGGTGGGCCGCTGGCTGGGCATTGCCGACATCGCCGGTGCCTACCTGCTCGCGGCGCTCGGCACGGTGCTGAGCGCCGGCTTCGTGCTGGCGACGCTGCGCCCGGACCCGCTGCTGCTGGCCCGCGGGAAGGCCCCGGCGGGCCGCCCCACGGGCAGCCTGGCCATGGTGCGGTCCGCCTGGCATCAGCCCGAGCTGCGCCTGGCCCTGGTCACCGTCGCCTGTGCCCAGTTCGTGATGGCCTCGGTGATGGTGCTGACCCCGGTGCACATGAGCGTGCACCACCACTCGTTGGCCGCGGTGGGGCTGACCATGAGCATCCACATCGCCGGCATGTATGCGCTGAGCCCGCTGGTGGGCATGGCGGTGGATCGTGCCGGCGAGCGGTTCGTGGTGGTGGCGGGCGTCGGCGTGCTGGCGGCCTCCCTGCTCACCGCCTGGTTCGCGGGCACCGGCGCGGTGCTGCTGAACCTGGCCCTCTTCCTGCTGGGCCTGGGCTGGTCGATGTGCTCGGTGGCCGGCTCCGCGCTGGTCACCCGGGTGGCGCCGGACGCGGACCGGCCGCAGCTGCAGGCCAGCGCCGACACCGCCTCCAACCTGTCCGCCGCCCTGGCCGCAGCGCTGTGCGGACCGGTGATGGGCCTGGTGGGCTACCGCGGCCTGGCCGCCTTCGCGGCCCTGGCGCTGGTGCCGGTGGTGGTGGTCCTGCTCAGTGCGGCTCGACGGCGATCTTGACGCCCAGCTGGTCGCTGACCGCCTGCACCGCGCGGTCCACATCGCCCAGCTCGAAGCCGTGGGTCACGATCCGCTCCGCGTCGATGGCGCCACAGGCCAGCACCTGCACGGCCCGGTGCACGTCGCTGCGTCGGGCATTCGAGCCGCCGGTGACCACCAGCTCCTTGTAGTGCACCAGGTTGGGGTCCATCTCGACGGTGGAGCCCTTGGGGAAGCCGGCGAAGTAGTTCACCCGGCCGCCAACGCCGGCCAGTTCGAGGGCCTGGTTGGCCAGCGGCAGGGCGCCGATGGCCACCACGACGACGTCGGCGCCGCGGCCGCCACTCACCTCGTCGACCACCCGGGCCAGGTCCTCGGAGGTGGGGTCCACGGCGCGGGTGGCGCCCAGCTCCAGGGCCAGCTCGCGTCGGCCGGCGGAACGGTTGGTGACCACCACCTGGCTGGCGCCCTGGAGGCGGGCCAGCTGGGTGTGCAGCAGTCCGATGGGCCCGGCACCCAGCACCACCACCACGTCGCCGGGCCGGGTGCTGAACTGGGAGGCGCCGTTGAGCACGCAGCTCAGTGGCTCGGCCAGGCAGAGCGTGCGGGCGGGCATCTCGGGGGTGAGGATGACGTTGCCGTTGCGCACCGCCCGCGCGGGCACCAGGCAGTACTCGGCCAGGCCACCGTCGATGGCGTAGCCGATCAGCTGCAGGTTGCTGCAGAAGTGCTCGCGGCCCGCCAGGCAGTTGGGGCAGTGGTTGCAGCTCACCACGATGGAGACCGTCGCCTGGGCGCCGGCCGGGTAGCCCTCGACGCCCTCACCAACGGCCTCGATCCGTCCGGCGATCTCGTGGCCCAGCACGACGCCGGGACGCACCCCGGCCGTCTTCGCGCCGGAGATCAGCCGCAGGTCGGTGCCGCACAGCGTGGTGGCCTCGATGCGCAGCAGCACCTCTCCGGGACCGGGCGTGGGTGTGGCCCGCTCGGTGAGGCCGAAGTCATGGGGGCTGTTGAGCACGGCGGCGCGCATCGCTCACTCCTGGATCGAGGGAAAGGGGCCTTCCAGCCAAACCCTAGCCAGCCGCGCCGCACAGTCATAGTGTGAATTTCACACCAACCGTGTGACCGACTTGTCTCCCCGAGGAGTGCGCAATGACGCGTCTAGTCAACGATCCTTCCAATTTCCCGGCCGAGGCCGTCGCGGGCTTCGCGGATGCCTATTCCCAGTACGTGAAGCCCGTCTTCGGTGGCGTGGTCCGCTCCACGAAGACCCCGCAGGGCAAGGTCGCCCTGGTGGTCGGCGGCGGTTCGGGCCACTACCCGGCCTTCGCCGGCTGGGTCGGACCCGGCTTCGCCGATGGTGCCGTCTGCGGCAACATCTTCTCCTCGCCCTCGGGCGCCCAGGCCTACAGCGTGTGCAAGGCCGCCGACCGTGGCGCCGGGATCCTGATCGGCTTCGGCAACTATGCCGGCGACGTGCTTCACTTCGGCCAGGCCGTGGAACGGCTCAAGAGCGAGGGCCTCGAGGCCCGCACCCTGCTGGTCACCGACGACATCGCCTCCGCCGGGCCCGAGGAGCACCTCAAGCGGCGAGGCATCGCCGGGGACCTGCCCACCTTCAAGATCACCGGTGCCGCCTGTGAGGCGGGCGTCAGCCTGGACGAGGCGCAGCGCATCTTCGACAAGGCCAACCAGGCCACCCGTTCCTACGGCGTCGCCTTCGCGGGCTGCACGCTGCCCGGAGCGGACCACCCGCTGTTCACCGTGCCCGAGGGCCGGATGGGCATCGGCCTGGGCATCCATGGCGAGGCCGGCGTCGACGAGGCCGAGCTGGGCAGCGCCGCCGACATCGCCAGGCTGCTGGTCGACGGGTTGCTGGCCGACCACCCGGCCGAGCAGGGTCAGCGGGTCGTGGCCATCCTGAACGGCCTGGGCGGCAGCAAGTACGAGGAGATGTTCGTGGTCTGGCACTCCGTGCAGCAGTTGCTGCGCGAGGCCGGGCTGGAGATCGCCCAGGGCGAGGTGGGGGAGTTCGTCACCAGTCTGGACATGGCCGGGATCAGCCTGACCCTGGTCTTCCTCGACGAGGAGCTCGAGAAGTACTGGTTCGCTCCCTGCGACACGCCCGCCTACCGCCGCGGTGCGGTCGGCGAGGTGGAGCGCGACGACACCGAGCTGGCCCAGCAGGCCACGAAGGTGGGTGTCGAGCAGCCGGGCTCGGCCGACTCCCAGCAGCTCGCCGCCCGCGCGGTGACCGTGCTGGAGCAGGTGGCCGCGCTGCTGCGCGAGAAGGAGACCGAGCTGGGCGACCTGGATGCGGTGGCCGGTGACGGGGACCACGGTGCTGCCATGGCGAAGGGCTCGGCGGCCGCCCTGGCCACCGCCCGGGACCTGGCCGGCCAGCAGGCCGGTGCCCAGACCCTGCTCTCCGGCGCCGGCGCCGCCTGGTCCGATGCGGCCGGCGGCACCTCGGGTGCTCTCTGGGGCGCCCTGCTGACTGCCGTCGGCAACAGTCTGGGCGACGCCGACCCCGCCGGGGAGCAGGCCGTCGCGCAGGCCCTCGAGGCCGCCCTGGAGGCCGTCGTCCGGCTCGGTGGCGCGCAGGTGGGTGACAAGACCCTGGTCGACGCCCTGCAGCCGGCCGTCGAGGCCTACCAAAGCAGCGGCAGCCTGGCCGAGGCCGTCACCGCCGCCCAGCAGGGTGCCGAGTCCACCAAGGACCTGGTGGCGAAGCTGGGCCGCGCCCGTCCGCTCGGCCAGCGCTCGCTGGGTCATGCCGACCCGGGTGCCACCAGTCTCGCCATGGTGCTGGAGCGCATCGCCCAGGGCTGAGCGGCCGCGGGGCCGTCACCTGCCGGTGGCGGCCCCGACGCGCTGCAACAGGGCGGCGGAGACCTTCGAGCCCACCAGCTCGTTGTCGAAGTGGGAACCGTCGGGGCGTCCCACCCGGCCGGGGCTGACCGTGTCGTCGCACAGCGCCGAGCCATAGGTCGCGCTCGGTGTCGGCGGGCGGTTGCAGACCACGTCGTCCATCGTGACGGTGCGCAGCCGCCGGTCGGAGCGTGCCATCTCGGTCACCATGGCATTCCAGGTGCGGCGGTAGTCGTCGTGCACGACCAGGCGCTGCAGGAAGGGAACGCAGGTGCGCGCCGAACAGCGAGTACGCATCCCGACGCCGGGCGGCTCGGTGAGCACCACCACGAGAGTCGCACCGTTCACCGTGAGCCGGTCCACGGACTCCTCGAAGTCACGGCGCTGGGCCTGCCAGAAGGCCGGCGTGGCCGGTGTGAGCAGCTGGTCACCCTGGTAGCGGTCGGCCACCTCGTAGCGAGACCACCAGACGACGGTGGCGGGGTTGGTGGCCACCAGCGCCTCGGACTGGCTCTGCCGCACCTGCGGGCACCGCTCACCGGCCACGTCGTCGGCGGAGATCCGCTGGTGCACCCCGAGCGGGGAGCAGCCGCCCATGCTGGCGCTGTCCACCGTGATCCCCGCAGCCTCACCGGCGGGGGCCAGCACCGGGAGCAGCCGCTTGGGGACCGAGTCACCCACCACCAGCCAGGCGTTGCGGTCGAGCGGCTTGCTGGGCAGCACGGCGCGCGCCAGCGGGGTGAGCGGCGTGCCACCCAGCGGCGCGGCCAGCAGGCTGGTGAAGAGCATCATCGCGGCGGCCAGGCCCACCGTTCGCCGGGTGGTGAACCAGCCCGACCAGCGGCCGTTCAGGATCGGCTGCTCGTAGAGGTGGTAGCTGGCCGCTGCCAGGGCCACGGTGAGCAGGATGACGGCGGCCGCCCGCCACCAGGAGAAGTGCGCGTGGGCACCCAGCCAGACGGCCAGCGGCCAGTGCCACAGGTAGATGCCGTAGCTGATCCGGCCCAGGTAGCTCATCGGACCCCAGGCAAGGGCCCTGGAGAGCCACCAGTCCGGTGCGCTGCCGGCGGCCAGCACGAGCAGGGCGGTTCCCAGGCAGAAGACGAAGGCCTCCCCACGGAAGTAGCCGGCCGACGGTCCTGCGGCCCGGGAGAAGAGCACCACCATCGTCACCACGCCGAGCCAGCCCAGCAGCCGGGCATGGCGTCGCACCAGCCCGGCGATCGCGGGGCGGGAGACCAGCAGCGCCGCCAGGGCCCCCAGCAGCGGCTCGAAGGCCTTGGTGTCGGTGCCCATGTAGGCCCGGTCCGGGGCGGTGGGGTCGGTGAGCACCGCCAGCAGGATGGCGGAGCCGAGCAGCAGCAGGACCGTGACCGCCGTCAGCAGTCGCACGGCCTTCCTGCCCACGGAGCCGTCCCCGCGGTGGCGTCGCGCCAGGGTGAGGCAGCCGAACACGAGCAGCGGCCACAGCAGGTAGAACTGCTCCTCCACGGCCAGCGACCACATGTGCAGCAGCGGCGACTGGTTGCCGTCGTCGTTGAAGTAGCTGCCGGCCGTCATGAAGTGCCAGTTGGCCAGGTAGACCACGGTGTGGAAGGCGTCGCTGCCCAGCACCGGGCGGCGGTAGGCCGGGGCCATGGTCCAGGACCAGAGCAGTACCACGAGCACCACGAGCATCGCGGCCGGCATCAGCCGGCGCAGTCGTCGGGTCCAGAAGCGCACCAGGTCGACCGACTCACGCTTCAGCAGACCCGAGACCAGGCCGGTGGTGATCAGGTAGCCCGACAGGACGAAGAAGACGTCGACGCCGATGAAACCCGCTGCCATGCCGGGCGCGGCCACGTGGAAGAGCACCACCAGGAAGACCGCGATGGTGCGGATCCCGTCGAGGGCGTCGAGCCGGGCGGCGCGGGGTGGTGGGGGCGCCTGCTGCGACATGGGACCTCCTGCGTCGGGGGTGGGAGAACCGTTTGAGTGTAGGGGAGTCGCGCCGGCATGCCGGTAGTGCGAGGGGCGTGCCGTCCACGATCGCCGGACCGTCGCTCCCCGCGCGCGGCGGGCTGCTATCGTCTCGGTGATCTCGCCTCCCGCGGATCGCGCTCACCCGCTAGGCCTTGCCCGGCTCGGGCAGGGGAGGATGGCCATGACCTCGTCCCAGTTCGGCTCCGATCTTCCAGCGATCCTGGTTCTGGAGGATGGCAGGCATTTCCGGGGGAGGTCGTTCGGCGCGCAGGGCACCACCTTCGGCGAGGCCGTCTTCTCCACCGGCATGAGCGGCTACCAGGAGACGCTCACCGATCCCAGCTACCACCGCCAGGTGGTGGTGGCCACCGCGCCGCACATCGGCAACACCGGCTGGAACGACGAGGACGACGAGTCCAGCCGCATCTGGGTGGCCGGCTACGTGGTGCGCGATCCTGCCCGCATCCCCTCCAACTGGCGCAGCACCCGCTCGCTGGACCAGGAGCTGGCCAACCAGGGCGTCGTCGGTATCAGCGACGTGGACACCCGTGCCCTGACCCGCCACCTGCGCGAGCGCGGCGCCATGCGGGTGGGCATCTCCACCGAGGTTCTCGATCCGGAGCAGCTGCTGGCGCAGGTGCAGCAGCAGCCCCCCATGGCTGGAGCCAACCTGGTGGACGACGTCACCGTCACCGAGCCCGTCGTGGTGCCCGCCGAGGGGGAGCGACGCTTCACGGTCGCCGCCGTCGACCTGGGCATCAAGTCGATGACCCCGGCCCAGATGGCCCGTCGCGGCCTGGAGGTGCACGTGCTGCCCGCCAGCAGCACCCTCGACGACATCCGCGCCACCGGCGCCGACGGCGTCTTCTTCTCCAACGGCCCCGGCGACCCCGCCACCGCCGAGCACGCCACCGCCCTGCTGCGCGAGGTGCTGGCGGCCGGCTACCCCTACTTCGGGATCTGCTTCGGCAACCAGATCTTCGGCCGGGCGCTGGGCTTCGGCACCTACAAGCTGAAGTACGGCCACCGCGGCATCAACCAGCCGGTGATCGACCGCACCACCGGCAAGGTGGAGATCACCGCCCACAACCACGGCTTCGCCGTCGACGCGCCCACCGACCGCACCACCGAGACAGACTTCGGCAGCGCCACCGTCAGCCACCTGTGCCTCAACGACGACGTGGTCGAGGGACTGGAGCTGCGCCGCGACGACCGCCTGGTGGGCTTCAGCGTCCAGTACCACCCCGAGGCCGCCGCCGGCCCGCACGACGCCGACTACCTCTTCGACAGGTTCGTGCAGGTCATGCAAGGGGGGACGACCCCCCTTGAACCCCCCGCGCCGTCGGGCGCACCGGTCTCCGCAGGCTCCGTCCTGCCCTCCGGATCGGACATGGACGGCACCAACCCCCGCGAAGGAAACCTCTGATGCCGAAGCGCACCGACATCTCCTCGATCCTGGTGATCGGCTCCGGGCCGATCGTGATCGGCCAGGCCGCCGAGTTCGACTACTCCGGAACACAGGCCTGCCGCGTGCTGCGCCAGGAGGGCTACCGGGTGATCCTGGTGAACTCCAACCCGGCCACGATCATGACCGACCCCGAGTTCGCCGACGCCACCTATGTCGAGCCGATCACCCCGGAGTACGTGCAGAGGGTGATCGAGACCGAGCGTCCCGACGCCATCCTGCCCACCCTGGGCGGCCAGACCGCGCTGAACACCGCCGTCGCGCTGCACGAGAACGGCGTGCTGGAGCGCTACGGCGTCGAGATGATCGGCGCCAACTTCGACGCCATCCAGCGCGGTGAGGACCGCGAGAAGTTCAAGGAGATCGTCGAGGCGCTCGACATCCCCGGCGGCAATGCCGGCGTCGCGCGCTCGGCGATCTGCCACTCCATGGACGAGGTGCTCGCGGCCGCCGACGACATGGGCTACCCGCTGGTGGTGCGCCCCAGCTTCACCATGGGCGGCCTGGGCTCCGGCTTCGCCCACGACGAGGAGGAGCTGCGTCGCATCGCCGGCACCGGCCTGGACGCCTCCCCGGTCACCGAGGTGCTGATCGAGGAGTCCATCCTGGGCTGGAAGGAGTACGAGCTGGAGGTGATGCGCGACAAGGCCGACAACGTCGTGATCATCTGCTCCATCGAGAACCTGGACCCGATGGGCGTGCACACCGGCGACTCCATCACCGTCGCCCCGGCCATGACGCTGACCGACCGCGAGTACCAGCACATGCGTGACGTGGGCATCGGCATCATCCGCGCCGTGGGTGTGGACACCGGCGGCTGCAACATCCAGTTCGCGATCAACCCCGACGACGGGCGGATGATCGTGATCGAGATGAACCCACGTGTCTCGCGCTCCTCGGCGCTGGCCTCCAAGGCCACCGGCTTCCCGATCGCCAAGATCGCCGCCAAGGTGGCCGTCGGCTACACCCTGGACGAGATCCGCAATGACATCACCCAGGTCACGCCCGCCAGCTTCGAGCCCACCCTTGACTACGTGGTGGTGAAGGTGCCGCGCTTCGCCTTCGAGAAGTTCCCCACCGCCGACGGCACGCTGACCACGCACATGAAGAGCGTCGGCGAGGCGATGGCCATCGGCCGCAACTTCACCGAGGCGCTGGGCAAGGCGTTGCGCTCCCTGGAGGACCCGAAGGCTCCCTTCCTGCTCACCGTCCCCGACGCCGACCCGGCCGAGATCCTGCAGGGTGCCTCCCGTCCCCACGACGGCCGGCTCACCGAGGTCTTCTCCGCCATCATGGCCGGGGCGTCACCGGAGCAGGTCTTCGAGGCCACCCGGATCGACCCCTGGTTCGTCGACCAGCTCTTCCTGCTCGCCGAGGTGGCGCGCGAGGTGTCCACCGCCGACGCGCTCACCCCGGAGCTGCTGCGCCTGGCCAAGCGGCACGGCTTCTCCGACGCGCAGATCGCGGCCGCCCGCCACATGTCCACCGACGTGGTGCGCGGACTGCGCTGGGCGCTGGGGATCCGTCCGGTCTACAAGACCGTCGACACCTGCGCGGCCGAGTTCGCCGCCCGCACCCCGTACCACTACTCCTCCTACGACGAGGAGACCGAGGTGGCAGCGCGTGAGAAGCCGGCGGTGCTGATCCTGGGCTCCGGGCCGAACCGGATCGGCCAGGGCATCGAGTTCGACTACTCGTGCGTGCACGCCGCGATGGCGCTCACGCAGGCCGGCTACGAGTCCATCATGGTGAACTGCAACCCGGAGACCGTCTCCACCGACTACGACACCTCCGACCGGCTCTACTTCGAGCCGCTCACCCTGGAGGACGTGCTGGAGGTCTACCACGCCGAGTGCCAGGCCGGCCCGGTGGCCGGCGTGATCGTGCAGCTGGGTGGCCAGACCCCGCTGAAGCTCGCGCAGCAGCTCAAGGACGCCGGCGTGCCGATCGTCGGCACCAGCCCGGAGGCGATCCACCTGGCCGAGGACCGCGGTGCCTTCGGCATGGTGCTGGACCAGGCCGGCCTGCCCGCCCCGCGCTTCGGTACCGCCGTCACCCCCGACGAGGCGGCCGAGGTGGCCGGCGAGATCGGCTACCCGGTGCTGGTGCGCCCCAGCTATGTGCTGGGCGGGCGCGGCATGGAGATCGTCTACGACGAGGACTCGCTGCGCGGTTACATCGAGCGTTCCACGCTGGTCTCGGCCAGCCACCCCGTGCTGATCGACCGCTTCCTGGACGACGCGGTGGAGATCGACGTCGACGCCCTCTACGACGGCCACGAGCTCTACCTGGGCGGCGTGATGGAGCACATCGAGGAGGCCGGCATCCACTCCGGCGACTCGGCCTGCTCGCTGCCGCCGATCAGCCTGGGCCAGGAGGTCATCGACCAGATCCGACGCTCCACCGAGGCGATCGCCGAGGGGGTTGGGGTGCGCGGCCTGATCAACATCCAGTACGCGCTGGCTGGTGACACCCTCTACGTGCTGGAGGCCAACCCGCGCGCCAGCCGCACCGTGCCCTTCGTCTCCAAGGCCACCGACACCTCGCTGGCCAAGGCCTGCACGCTGCTGATGATGGGCGCGACCATCGCCGAGCTACGCCAGCAGGGCGTGCTGCGCGCCGAGGTGGACGGGGCCTTCAGCTGGCCCGGCTCGCCGATCGCGGTCAAGGAGGCCGTGATGCCCTTCAACCGCTTCCGCACCCCCGAGGGCCTGAACGTGGACACCATCCTGGGCCCGGAGATGCGCTCCACCGGCGAGGTGATGGGTCTGAGCGGCACCTTCGGCGTCGCCTTCGCCAAGAGCCAGGCCGGCGCCTTCGGGGCGCTCCCGGCCCAGGGCACGGTCTTCATCGCCGCGGCCAACCGCGACAAGCGCCATGCCATCTTCCCGGTGAAGCGGCTGGCCGACCTGGGCTTCACCATCCTGGCCACCGCGGGCACTGCGGCGGTGCTGGGCCGCCAGGGCGTCGCCTCCACCGTGGTGCGCAAGCACTCGCAGGGGGAGGGTCCCAACGGCGAGCCCACCATCGTGCAGCTGATCCAGCGCCAGGAGGTGGACCTGATCTTCAACACCCCGCAGGGCACCACCACCGGCGGGGCGCCGCGCCACGACGGCTACGAGATCCGCACCGCGGCCGTGATCAACCAGGTGCCGTGTGTCACGACGGTGCAGGGGCTGGCCGCCGTCGTGCAGGGCATCGAGTCGCTGGCGGCGGGGGAGGACCTGCAGGTCACCTCGCTGCAGGACTGGGCCCGCGAGACCGCCGCCGCAATCGGCCAGGAGGCCTGATGGCCGCGCTGATGGGGCCACGCGAGGCCCTGAACCGTGCCCTGCTGACCGGCTACCGCTCAGCGGTGCGCCCGATGCTCTTCACCGCCCACGGCGGCGATGCGGAGAAGATCCACGAGGACATGATCGACGCGCTGGGCCGAATCCCGGTGGCGAGCCGCCACCTGGCGCCCGTGCTGGGCGGGCGCGGTCTGGCGGGCCGCGGCGAGACCGAGGTGGCCGGGATCAGCTTCCCGGGCCGGGTCGGCCTGGCCGCCGGGCTGGACAAGCAGGGCACCGCGGCCAGGGCCTGGGCCGGTCTGGGCTTCGGCTTCGCGGAGCTGGGCACCGTCACCGCGCAGGCGCAGCCGGGCAACCCGAAGCCGCGCGTCTTCCGGGCGCGCACCAGCCAGGCCGTGATCAACCGGATGGGCTTCAACAACTCCGGTGCCGCGGCGCTGGCCGACCGGCTGGCCGGCTGGGGCGTCGAGCGCGGCAACCGGGCGCTGGGGATCCCGCTGGGCATCAGCATCGGCAAGACGAAGGTGACGCCGCTGGAGCATGCGGTGGAGGACTACCTGACCAGCCTGCGCCTGCTGGCCCGTCACGCCGACTACGTCGCGGTCAACATCTCCAGCCCGAACACGCCGGGCCTGCGCCAGCTGCAGGACGGCGAGCACCTGCGCGAGCTGACCAGCGCCCTGGTGGCCGAGGCCGAGCGGCTGGACCCGGGCCGTCCGGTGCCGATCTTCGTGAAGTTCGCCCCGGACCTGACCGACGACGCGCTCGACGAGGCGATCGGGATCTGCGAGCAGAACGGGGTGAGCGGCCTGATCGCCACCAACACCACGCTGCAACGCGACGGCCTGGCCCCGGCGGACCAGCACCTGGCCGCCGAGGCCGGGGGACTGTCGGGCGCCCCGCTGACCGTGCGCTCACGCGAGATGGTGCGCCACATCACCCGTCACACCGACCTGCCCGTGATCGGCGTGGGCGGGATCATGACGCCGGCCGACGCGCAGGCCATGTTCGACGCCGGTGCCTCGCTGGTGCAGCTCTACACCGGCTTCATCTACAACGGCCCCGCACTGGTCAGCGGCATCAACGCACTGCGCTGAGGTGGCGTCCTCCGGAAACCGCTGATCAGGCGGCGAGCGTGTGCTCGGGGCCGGGTACGGCGTCGACGGCCCTGCCCAGCTCGATGGTGCGCGACGGGGTCACCAAGTAGCGGTAGCCCAGCGGGCTGCGCCACAGGAAGATGCCGGGCATCGGTTGGGTGAGCTGCCAGCCACCATGTGTCTTGGCTCGATGCGCCCTGCGGGCCAGGGGACCGAGGTTGTCCGGGCGGGTCTGGCCCGGTGGGCCGTCGTCCCTCCACGGCTGGGTGTGGTCCAGGTCGAGGCCGGCGAAGCGGCGCGTCGAGAAGGGGAAGACCTCGTAGGGATTGCGGATCTCCAGGCCCTCGCGCATCGGGCGCGGCACCTCGTAGCTGTCGCTGGCTGCCTGGTTCGCCAGGTCGATCACCGGACGGACACTGACCCGACGCTCGCCCAGCAGGTCGCGCAGCCACTCGGCCAGCACAGGGCGGAGCCGCGTCGCATGGCCGGTCCCCATCACCGGGCGGACCAGACCCGTGCCGTCGGCGAGCGTGGTGTCGGTGAGATGCACGACGAGCTGAGCCCGGGACAGCAGGCGTTCCGGGTCCACGGTGATGGTGCCGCACAGGTGGCCTGGTTCTCCGTCATGGGCGCAGAACTGGCCCAAGGCCTCCGCGTCCACCGGCAGCTGGTCCAGCAGGCTGGCCTGCATCAGCTGCAGGGCACGAGCCGGCGTTGCGAGCAGACCCAAGGCCCTGGCCCGCAGGCTGTCACGTCCACCGGTGGCGCCGCCCTCGGCCAGGATGCGGGCCAGCCAGTCGATGCTCGCCTCGAGATCAGCGGCCTGCGGGGCGTCGATCCGGGCGCTGAGCCCGGCCACCCCGTCGTCCTCCTGGGCGATCCAGACGCCCAGGTCCTGCAGCGCCTCCTGGCGGCGTTGCTCGGCCCGGTTCGCGTCGAGGTGGTCAGCACCAGCCCCCGCACCATGGCCTCGGCCCGGCTCCAGGACATGCCGGGCGGGGTTCGTGACAGCTCCAGGTCCACCAGCCGGGCGGCGTCCCGGTCCAGCTCCCGTACCAGCCCGGCCAGCTTGCGGGCCTGCCAGACCGGCAGCTCGGCCGCCATGGTGCTGCGCCAGACCCACGGCAACCGGTGGCGCACGTCGAGTGCCGCCGCCATCAGGGCGCTGGCCTCGACCGCCCTGATGCCCAACGCCGCGCCCAGCTCCAGGGCTCCGCCACCGCGGGGGTTCCGTCGGCACCCAGCTGCACTGCCTGCTCGCATCCCGGCAGCCCGTGCCCGGTGGACGGTTCGGACGCGAGGTCGGCGAAGTGGGCGGCCAGTTCGAGCTCGCGGGCCTCCGCCCGTCGCCGGGCCAGCCGCACCTCGCGCAATTCCTCGATGGTGGCCACCGCATCGACCGGCAGCGCGTCGTGCGCACGTCCAGTGCCGTGGGGCGACGGGCCACGCGGGATCGAATGCATGTTCTAATTATTGTGCTTGGGCTGTCGCTATGACAAGGGGCCGATCCGGGTCCGATCACGCCTTCGACGATCAGTCAGGCTGATCGTCGGTGCAGCAGCAGCGCGGGTGCTCCGGCCATCAGGGCCACCACTCCACCCGTGATGAACAGCGGTGCCAGCCCGGTCTGCGAGGCGGCCAGCCCTGAGGCCAGGGAGCCAGCTGTCTGGCCCACCGCGATGGTGGCGAACAGGATGCTGGAGCCCGCTCCCACGGCCTGCGGCCAGGCGAGTCGGGCCAGTTCGATCGTGATGCCGCACAGCGTGGTGTAGCAGCCACCGAAGAGGGCCCCGAGGACCATCGCCTGCCACGGCTGGGACGCCAGGGGCAGGGAGATCACGGCGAGGCCCAGCAGGGTGCACAGCAGCGCCCAGGCGCGGGCCGGACCGAGTCGCCCGGCGATGTCGCCGGACAGCGAGCCGGCGACCCCCGCGAAGCCGACCAGCCCCCAGAAGAGCAGCGAGGAGGTGTCCTGCAGGCGGAGCTGCTCGCCCACCAGTTCGCGACCGTAGGCCCAGAAGACGGCGGCTCCGGCGCCCATCCCTGCTGTCAGCAGCACGGGTAGCACGAGCTGATCGGCCCGGCCGGGCTGCTCGGGTGCCTGGGTGCCGTCCTGGTCACCGTCTCGTCTGGCACCGGACCCGAGGACGAACCAGAGCGTGGCAACAGCGCCCAGGGCCGCGCTCAGCCAGAACAGCGTCCGCCAGCTCCCGCTGGCGAACATGGCCGTGGTGGCCAGCACCACGCCCGTGCCGGTGCCCGCATTGGCGATGCCCTGCGCCCTGGCCTCGAGCCGGGCGGGCACGTCGCGGGCCAGCCGATGGGCGATCGCGCCGGAGGCGAAGCCCGCCGCCGCACCGGCCACGGATACCCCGGCCAGGAAGGCAGCGGAGCCATTCGCAAGAGCCGTGACGGTGTAGCCCAGCAGCAGGCAGCCGGCCCCGAGCCCCAGGCAGAGCCGCCAGCGTCCCCGGCTCACCAGCCAGCTGCACGCCAGGCAGGCAACCACATAGGTCAGGTAGGACAGTGAGGAGGTGTAGCCGATTCCTGCCTGGTCGCTCACGCCGTCCTGGATGACCTGCGGCGCGGACAGCCCCACCCCGAACCGCGCCATGCCGTAGGTGACGGCGACGAGCAGCGTCCCGGCCGCCACCTGGCGCCAGGTGCGAGCAGTTGGTGGGGCAGTCATGGGGGGCCTTCCGTCGGGGCGGACCGACCATGCTCCCCGAACGTCGGGGCCCGCTGCACCTCCCGGCGGGTGGAAGGGGCGCCAGGGTGCGCGGCATCCGGGCCCGTGCGAGGATGGCCGAGGCCAGCCACCCACGACGGAGAGACCATGACCTACGCAGAACGTCTTGCCACCACCACTGCCGCGCGAGGCGCCCTGTGCGTCGGGATCGATCCGCACCCGCAGATCCTCCAGGCCTGGGGGCTGACCGACGACGTGGACGGCCTGGAGCGCTGTGCTCGCGGCATGGTGGAGGCAATCGGTGACAAGGTGGCCGTCTTCAAGCCCCAGTCGGCCTTCTACGAGGTGCACGGCTCGGCCGGCATCGCGGTGCTGGAGCGCGTGCTCGACGACATCCGTCAGGCCGGCGCGCTGAGCATCCTCGACGTGAAGCGCGGCGACATCGGCTCCACCATGGCCGCCTATGCCCGCGCCTACCTGCGCGAGGAGTCGGCCCTGCGCGCGGATGCGATCACGCTGGCCCCCTACCTGGGCTTCGAGTCGCTGCGACCCGCCATCGACCTGGCGCACGAGACCGGCCGGGGGCTCTACGTCCTGGCGCGCACGTCCAACCCCGAGGGCGGTGAGGTGCAGCTGGCCGACGCCGGTGGCCGCAGCGTCGCGCAGATGGTGGTGGACCAGGCGGCCGAGGAGAACCAGCGCTCGGGGCAGTACGCCATCGGCCTGGTGGTGGGCGGCACCCATGCCGACCCCGGCTGCGACGTGAGCCGGTTCAACGGCTCCATCCTGGTGCCCGGCATCGGCGCCCAGGGTGGCACCATCGACGGTCTGCGCTCCATCTTCGGCGAGGCCACCGACCGGCTGCTGCCCTCGGCCAGTCGGCAGGTGATGCAGGGTGGGCCGTCGCGCGAGGGCCTGGTGCAGGCCGTCGAATCCCTGCTGGGCTGAGACACGCTGAACCAGCCGGTGCGGGCGCGCTCCCGGGCGGGGCAGAATTGGGTGATATTTCACAGCCTGACCTGCCTGACCCGACCTGGTGAATCGCGGTAGATTCGGCTGCGGCAAGCGGTGATCGCTTGTACGGTGAGAGCGACCGGGCAATCAGTGGTGTCCGGCAACCAGGGGAAATGGAGAACCGGTCGTGGCTATCCCAACACTGTCACCCGAACAGCTGCAGGCTGCTCGCGAGGCCGCCACCCAGGCCCGTCGCGCCCGCGCCGAGCTGAAGGAGAAGGTCCGCACGGGTACGCTCACGCTGGGCCAGGCACTCGACACCGCGGCCAAGGACGACGTCCTGGCTCACGTCAAGGTGGTGGACCTGCTCAAGGCCATGCCGCGCGTGGGTGACAAGCGGGCCGCCGAGATCATGGAGCGCCTCGAGATCGCCGCCAACCGTCGCGTCCGCGGGCTGGGCCGCCACCAGGTGGCCGGGCTGAAGGCAGAGTTCGAATAACAGGAAGGGGAGACCGGCAGCGTGACCGAGTCCCACCAGACCAGGCCGCAGCAGCCGGTTCCCGGCACGGGTGCGCCCGTGCGCGTCAGCGTCATCAGCGGTCCCACCGCCGTCGGGAAGGGCACCGTCGTCGCGCGCCTCAAGGAGCTGCACCCCGAGGTCTACGTCTCGGTCTCCGCCACCACGCGCGCCCCGCGCCCCGGTGAGATCGACGGCGTCCACTACCACTTCCTGACCGAGCAGCAGTTCGACCAGCTGGTCGCTGGTGACGGCCTGCTCGAGTGGGCGGTGGTGCACGGCCGCAACCGCTACGGCACCCTGCGCCGCCCGGTCGACGAGGCCGTGGCGCGCGGCGAGGCCGTCGTGCTGGAGATCGACCTGCAGGGCGCGCGCCAGGTACGACAGTCCTACCCACAGGCCCAGCAGATCTTCCTGGAGCCGCCGAGCTGGGAGGAGCTGGTGCGCCGCCTGGTGGGTCGCGGCACCGAGACCCCCGCGCAGCAGGAGCGCCGGCTGGTGACCGCCCGCGAGGAGCTGGCCCGGATGGGGGAGTTCGACCACGTCGTCGTGAATCGCGAGATCGATCAAACCGTCCAGGATTTGGTAGGCTTGCTGGGCTTGTGACCTCTGGCCACGAAAATCGACGAATCGAAGGTTCATCTTGACCACAAACATCCCCGAGGGCGTCACCAACCCCCCGATCGACGGCCTGCTCGACAAGGTCGACTCCAAGTACCGCCTGGTGCTCTTCGCCGCCAAGCGCGCGCGCCAGATCAACGCCTACTACTCGCAGCTGGGCGAGGGCCTGCTGGAGAACGTCGGCCCCCTGGTGGAGACCGGCGTGCAGGAGAAGCCGCTGAGCATCGCCCTGCGCGAGATCGAGGCCGACGTGCTCGAGTGCGCCGAGATCGATCCCGAGGCCGAGGCCGCCGCGCGCGCCGAGGCCACTGCCGATCCCGACTTCAGCTTCGTCTCCGATCCTTTCGGGGACATCGACCCCGCCTGATCCGCGAGCCGGATCCGTGTCCAGCGGAGACACCGCAGACGTGAATGCCACCGGTCGCCGAGTCGTTCTCGGCGTCGCCGGTGGCATCGCTGCGTACAAGGCCTGCGAGGTGCTGCGACGCCTGCGCGAGGCCGGCTGCGATGTCACCGTCGTGCCCACCGCCAATGCGCTCAACTTCGTGGGCCGCACCACCTGGGAGGCGTTGAGCGGCAAGAGCGTCAGCACCGACGTGTGGAGCGAGATCACCGAGGTGCCGCACGTGCGGATCGGGCAGCAGGCCGACCTGGTGCTCGTCGTGCCCGCCACCGCAGACCTGCTGGCTCGTGCCGCCACCGGCCGCGCCGACGACCTGCTCACCAATGTGCTGCTCACCGCGCACTGCCCGGTGGCCTTCTTCCCGGCCATGCACACCGAGATGTGGCAGCACCCGGCCACCGTCGCCAACGTGGCCACCCTGCGCAGCCGTGGCTGCGTCGTGAAGGATCCCGCCGCCGGACGCCTCACCGGCGCCGACTCCGGCCCGGGCCGGCTGCCTGAGCCCGCCGAGATCACCGAGCTGGCGCTGCGCCTGCTCGACGGTGGCCGCGAGGCCGCCGGGCGCGCGGCCGCCCAGGATCTGGCCGGGCGCCATGTCGTCGTCTCCGCCGGCGGCACCCACGAGGCGCTCGACCCGGTGCGCTTCCTGGGCAATGCCTCCAGCGGCCTGATGGGCACCGCCATCGCCCGCGAGGCGGCCCTGCGCGGCGCCCGCGTCACCTTGGTGGCGGCCGCCATGACCGCCGAGCCCCCGTCGGGCGTCGAGGTGGAGCAGGTGGTCTCCACCGCGGACCTGGCCGCCGTCATGCAGCGCCTGGCACCGCAGGCCGATGCCGTGGTGATGGCCGCAGCCCCGGCGGACTTCACCCCCGCCGAGGTCAGCACCACCAAGATCAAGAAGGACGGCGACGGCGGCATGACCCTGCACCTGGTGCAGACCACCGACGTGCTGGCCGCGATCAGCCGCAGCCGACGCCCCGAGCAGGTCATCGTCGGCTTCGCCGCCGAGACCGCCCCCGACCGTGACCAGCTGGTGCAGCTCGGGCAGGCCAAGCTCGCCCGCAAGGGCTGCGACCTGCTGGTGCTCAACGACGTCTCGGCCGGCAAGGTCTTCGGCCGAGCCACCACCCAGATCACCCTCATCGACCCCGCCGGCATCGTCGACGAGGTCACCGGAACCAAGTCGCAGGCCGCGGCGTCGATCGTCGACGCGCTGGCCGCCCGCCTGGCAGGCATGTCGGGCAGAAATGGAGAACCCGCATGACCAGGCTGTTCACCTCCGAGTCCGTCACCGAGGGACACCCCGACAAGGTGGCCGACGCCATCAGCGATGCCGTGCTGGACGCCATGCTGGAGCAGGACCGCACCAGCCGCGTCGCCGTCGAGACGCTGGTGACCACCGGGCTGGTGGTGGTGGCCGGCGAGGTCACCACCGAGGCCTACGCCGACATCTCCGGCCTGGCCCGCCAGACCGTGCTCGACATCGGCTACGACTCTTCCGACAAGGGCTTCGACGGCCGCTCCTGCGGCGTGACCGTGGCCATCGGCAGCCAGTCGCCCGACATCGCGCAGGGCGTCGACAAGGCCTACGAGAACCGCACCGGTGCCTCTGGCGACGAGCTGGACATGCAGGGCGCCGGCGACCAGGGCCTGATGTTCGGCTTCGCCTGCAACGAGACCCCCAGCTTCATGCCGCTGCCGATCGACCTGGCGCACCGGCTCTCCGAACGGCTGACCGCCGTGCGCAAGTCCGGCCAGCTGGACTACCTGCGTCCCGACGGCAAGACCCAGGTCACCATCGCCTACGACGAGGCCGGCCGCCCGGTGGGCGTCGACACCGTCGTGGTGAGCACCCAGCACGCCGAGGGCGTCTCCATCGAGAAGACGATCCACCCCGACCTGGTGCGCCATGTCATTGACCCGGTGCTGGCCAGCTATGACCTGCGCACCGACGAGATGAAGACCTACATCAACCCCACCGGCAAGTTCGTGATCGGTGGCCCGATGGGCGATGCGGGCGTGACCGGCCGCAAGATCATCGTCGACACCTATGGCGGCATGGCCCGCCACGGTGGTGGTGCCTTCAGCGGCAAGGACCCGTCGAAGGTGGACCGCTCCGCCGCCTATGCGATGCGGTGGGTGGCCAAGAATGTGGTGGCCGCCGGCCTGGCCGAGCGCTGCGAGGTGCAGGTGGCCTATGCCATCGGCAAGGCGGCCCCGGTGGGCTTCTACGTGGACACCTTCGGCACCGGCACCGTCTCGGAGAACCAGATCCGCGACGCCGTGCTGGACGTCTTCGACCTGCGCCCCGCCGCCATCGTGCGCGACCTGGGCCTGCTGGACGTCAAGTACTCCACCTTCACCGCCTATGGCCACTTCGGTCGCCAGCTGCCCGGGATGAACTGGGAGCGCACCGACCGCGTCGAGCAACTGAAGGCCGCGATCCGCTGACCCAGGGGCTGGCTCAGCGGTGGACGACGTGCTGCAGCCGCCGGGTGAGCCGGTTCAGGGGTAGGGCGAGCGCCGAACCCACCAGCAGGCCCAGCGCGATCGAGGTGATCAGGGTCAGCACTCCGGTGACGGCCTCCGCGGTGCCGGTGCCGGCGCCCACCGTCGTGATCCCCATCAGACCCAGGGTGCCGGGTACCAGCAGCCAGAAGCTGGGCAGGAAGAGCACCAGCCGGGGGACATTGCGTCGGGTGGACTCCACCGCCGTGGACAGGAAGCTGGCCGTGGTGGCGCCCAGGAAGGCACCCAGCGGCAGCGAGTCGGTCTGCGCCTGGCCGTACTGCTGGGCAGCGAAGGTGGCCACCAGCACCGCCGCGGTCCAGCCGAAGATGCGCAGCGGCACTCCTTCGGAGAGCATGATGCCCACCGCGATCAGCGCCAGCCCGGCCGGCGCGGCCAGGACGCCGAGCTCGTCGACGCGGGTGTTGGTGAGCGCCGCGGTGGGCACCTTGAGCAGCATCGCGGCGGCGACCACGCCCAGCGCGAAGAGCAGCAGCTGCACGATGCCGTAGAGGAAGCGTGAGGTGCCCGAGATCATCGAGCCGGTGGCCAGTTCTGCGATGCCGGTGCTGAGCAGGGCTCCGGGCAGCAGCACCGCGATCGGGCAGATCAGGGTGCGCAACGGACCCTGCAGCATCCCGGCGTGCCAGGCGCCCAGCACCACCAGCGAGACGCTCAGCGCGGCCAGGCTCGGCAGCAGCGCGGCGAGCAGGGCGTGGCGCCCGGAGCTGCGGATCAGGAAGCTCACCACCAGCGAGCACAGCGCCGCCAGCAGCACATTGGCCACGCCCGGCTGCATGATCAGGCAGATGCCGGCGGCCACCACCATGTTGCCCAGGTAGACGCCCCACCGTCCGTAGCGCAGCGGCAGCTGGCGCACCCGTCGGATCTGCTCCAGCGCCTCCGGTACCGCGATCCGCCCGCCCAGCAGGTCGTGGCGCACCTGGCGCACCACCAGCGACTGGTCCAGCCGCAGCGGGCCGCCCATCCGCTGCATGGTGGCCGGCTCGCCCGGCGCCAGCGCCAGGGTGATGTGGGTGGGGGTGGCCGAGACCTGCAGCCATGGGTGCCCGAGCCGGGCGGAGAGCCGCTGCAGCTCGAACTCCACGTCGGTGACCGTCATGCCGGCGCTGACCATCTCCGCGCCGATGGTCGCCAGCACCCGCCGGGTGGCCGTGTCCAGGCTGTCGGAGGGCGGCTGCGCGATGGTGGCGTTCACGGCGGCCACCCTAGCGGGAGCCGGAACTGTCGGCATGAGCACCTACCATCGTCTGCATGGACTTCCCGGTGGCCCGCTGCGCGCTCGACGTGCCCCTGCCCCACCTGGACCGCTTCTTTGACTACGAGGTGGCCGAGGCCGACGACGAGCTGGCGGTCCCGGGCGCGCGGGTCCGGGTTCGCTTCGCGGGCCGGCAGCGTGACGGTTTCGTCGTGGAGCGGCTGGCCACCAGCGAGGCGGCCAAGCTCTCCCGGCTGGAGAAGGTGGTCAGCCCGGAGCCGGTGCTGCAGGCCCAGCAGGTGGAGCTGGTGCGCGCGGTGGCCGACCACTGCGGCGGCAGCTTCTCCGACGTGATGCGGCTGGCCGTGCCGCCCCGCCATGCCGCCACCGAGAAGGCCGAACCGAAGCCGTGGCCCCAACCCGAGCTGCCCGACCAGGTGGAGGGGCCGCTGTCGGGCTACCCGCACGGCACCGACTACCTCGATGACCTGGCCGCTGGAGGCTCGCGTCGGGTGGCCTGGACCGTGGCGCCCAGCACTGCCCACGACCCCTGGCAGGGGCTGGTGCAGGCCACCGTCGCCACGCTGCGCTCCGGGCGGGGCGTGATGCTGCTGGTGCCCGACGTCAAGGACCTGGAGGCGCTGCGCTCCCGGTTGGCCGAGGTGGTGGGCGCGGGCTGCATCGCCGTGCTGCACGCGGATCTGGGGCCGTCGGCCCGCTACCGCAACTTCCTGGCCCTGGCCCGCGGTACCGCCAGGGTGGTGGTGGGCACCCGCGCCGCGGCCTTCGCACCGGTGGCAGACCTGGGGCTGGTGGCGCTCTGGGACGACGGCGACGACCTGTGGGCCGAGCCGCGCGCCCCCTACTTCCACACCCGTGACGTGGCCGCGATCCGCGCCACCCAGCAGAAGTGCTCGCTGCTCTTCGCCTCCCGGGCGCGCAGCTGCGAGCTGCAGCTGTGGGTGGACCGCGGCTGGCTGGCGCCCGTGGTGCTGCCCACCGGCGAGGCCCGTCGGCTGGCACCCGCGGTGCGGGTCTCCGCCGACTCTGACAAGGCGCTGGAGCGTGACCCGCTGGCCGCCAGCGTCCGGCTGCCCAACCTGGTCTTCCAGACCATCCGGGCCGGTCTGGCGCAGGGGCCGGTGCTGGTGCAGGTGCCGCGCAGCGGCTACCTGGTGGCGCTGAGCTGCCAGACCTGCCGCACCCCCGTGCGCTGCCCGCACTGCCAGGGCCCGGTGCGCGGCCGTCGTCGCGACGGGGAGCAGCAGCTCTCCTGCGCCTGGTGCGGTCGGCTGGTGACCGGCTGGCAGTGCCCCACCTGCGGCGACCACCGGCTGCGGGCCCCGGTGGTGGGAGCAGGGCGCACCACCGAGGAACTGGGGCGCGCCTTCCCGGGCACCACCGTGCTGGAGTCCAGCGGCGAGCAGGTGAAGCAGGGTGTGGGGGAGCGGCCCGCGCTCGTGATCGCCACCCCGGGCGCCGAGCCACCGGCGGCCGGTGGCTATGCCGCGGCCGTACTGCTGGACGCCACGGTGCAGCTCTCCCGCCCTGACCTGCGGGTCTCGGAGGAGACACTGCGACGCTGGCTGAACGTGCTGGGCCTGGTGCGCAGCGGGGAGCACGGCGGCACGGTCGCGGTCGTCGGCCCCTCGGACGACCGCACCATCCAGGCCCTGGTGCGGGTGGACCCGGTGGGCTTCGCCGAACGGGAACTGGCCGAGCGCTTCGAGGCCCGGCTGCCACCCGCGGTGAAGTTCATCACCCTCGACGGCTCGCCCGATGCCCTGCAGCAGATGGAGCAGGCGCTGGAACTGCCCGAGGTCTGCGACGTGCTCGGACCGGTGCCGCTGCCGCCCACCGCCCAGGGCGATCCGGTCAGCCGCCTCACCCTGCGCACCCCCTTGGCCCACGGCCGGGAGCTCACCGCCGCGGTGAAGGCGGCCAGCGCCGTCCGCTCGGCCCGCAAGGACGACGGCTCGGTGCGGGTCAGCGTCGATCCTGCCGCCCTGGCCTGAGCCGGATGGCGGAGCGCGGGCGGCGGCCACGGTAGCTTTGAGCGGGTGAGAATCGTCTTCGCCGGAACCCCCGAACCCGCCGTGCCCAGCCTGGAGGCGCTGGTGGCTGCCGGCCACGAGGTGGTCGGCGTCGTCACCCGCCCCGACGCCCCCGCCGGGCGCGGCAAGAAGCTGCGGCCCTCGCCGGTGGCGGTGCGCGCCGAGGAGCTGGGGCTCGAGGTGGTCAAGCCGGTCCACCCCCGTGACGAGGACTTCGTGGCCTGGCTCACCGCCAAGGACCCCGAGGCCTGCCCGGTGGTGGCCTACGGCGCCTTGGTCCCGGACCACGTGCTCGCCATCCCGACGCACGGCTGGATCAACCTGCACTTCTCCCTGCTGCCCGCCTGGCGCGGGGCGGCGCCGGTGCAGCGCAGCATCATGGCCGGCGAGCAGTCCACCGGTGCCACCACCTTCGAGCTGGTCCGTGAGCTCGACGCCGGGCCGGTCTACCGGACCGTCACCGAGCCGATCGCGGCCACCTACACCTCCGCCGACCTGCTGGGTCGGCTGGCGCTCTCCGGTGCCCAGCTGCTGGTGGAGACGCTGGCAGCCGTGGAGGCGGGCGAGCGGCCCGTCGCCCAGCCCGAGCAGGGGATCAGCCTGGCGCCGAAGCTGACCGTGGAGGAGACCCGGATCGACTGGACCCGCCCCGCCGGCGAGGTCTCCGCCCTGGTGCGCGGCGCCCATCCCAGCCCCGGTGCCTGGACCATGCTGGAGGGCCAGCGCTTCAAGGTGGCGCTGGCGGTGCCCGTCGAGCCGGTCGAGCCGTTGGCACCCGGTGAGCTGCGTGCCACCCGTCGCCAGCTGCTGGCCGGCACCGGTGAGGGCGCGGTGGAACTGGTGCGGGTGCAGGCCTTCGGCAAGAAGGAGATGGCGGGCGCCGACTGGGCTCGCGGCATGCACCAGCTGCCCGAGCGATTCGACGTCGAGGAGACTGCATGAGCCCCAACGACTCCCGTCCCCGGGGCAATCCCCGCGAGGAGCACAGCCGCGGCCGACGCGAGGAGCGTCGCGACCAGCGTGACCGGCAGCGCGACCAGCGCGCCCGCACGGAGGGCCACCTGCCCGACCGTGCCCCGGAGCGCTTCATCGACCTGGCCCGGATGGCCGCCTTCGACACCCTGCGCGATGTCCACGCCTCCGGTGCCTATGCCAACCTGGCGCTGGCCGAGCAGGCCCGCGAGCACGGCCTGGACTCCCAGGAGGCGGCGCTGTGCACCGAGCTGGTGAACGGCACCTGCCGCTGGGAGGGCACCTATGACCGGATCATCGAGGCCGCCGGCGGACGGGCGCTGAGCACCCTGCAGCCGGCCATCGTCGACGTTCTGCGGCTCGGCGCCCACCAGCTGCTGGGGATGCGCACCCCCACCCATGCGGCGGTCTCCACCTCGGTGGACCTGGCCGGCGTGGCCCTGGGCGAGCGCACCACCGGTGTGGTGAACGCCATCATCCGCAAGGTGGCCGCCAAGGACCTGGACGGCTGGCTGGAGGAACTGACCGCGCCGATGGGGGAGCGCGGCGCGCTGGTGCTGCGCACCGGGCATCCCCGCTGGATCGTGGACGCGTGGGCAAACGTGCTGCCCGCCGACGAGCTGGAGGCTGCGCTGGCGGCCGACAATGTGGCGCCGGTGCCCACCCTGGTGGTGCGTCCCGGCCTGGCCGAGCGCGAGGAACTGCTGGTCGACGGGGGAGAGCCCACCCGCTTCTCTCCCTTCGGGGCGGTGCGCGAGGGCAATCCCTCGGACGTGGCGGCGGTGCGGCAGCGTCGCGCCGCGGTGCAGGACGAGGGCTCCCAGCTGGTGGCCCTGGCACTCAGCCGCGTCGAGGCCGAGCCCGGCCGCTGGCTGGACCTGTGCGCCGGGCCCGGCGGCAAGGCCGCGCTGCTGGCCGGTCTGGCCCAGGCCGACGGTTCGACCCTGCTGGCCAACGAGGCCCATCCCCACCGCGCCGAGCTGGTGCGCAAGGCGCTGCGCGCCTACCCGGTGAACCTGTGGCAGGTGAAGGTGGGCGACGGCACGAAGCCGGACTGGGAGCCGGGCAGCTTCACCCGCGTGATGGCCGACGTGCCCTGCTCCGGGCTGGGTTCGCTGCGGCGACGCCCGGAGTCGCGCTGGCGTCGCACGCCGGAGGAGGTGGCCGAGCTCTTCGAGCTGCAGTGCGGTCTGCTGGACTCCGCGATCACCTCGGCCGCGCCCGGGGGCGTGGTGGCCTATGTCACCTGCTCCCCGCACCGCGCAGAGACCAGCGCCGTGGTGAACAGGATGGCCGACGAGCGCGTCGAGATCCTGGACGCCTCGTCCTTCCTGCCCGAGGTGCCCGAGGCCCGGGCGCTGACCGACGAGCGCTTCGTGCAGCTGTGGCCCCACCGCCACGGCACCGATGCCATGTTCCTGGCCCTGATGAGACGACGGTGAGCGACCTGCCCGGTCCGAATTCGGAGGAAGCGCGAGACTGCTTCATCGACGACGACCAGCTGTGGTTCCGGCTCCGATCCTGCCTCGTGGTGGTGCGCGACGGTGCGGTGCTGATGGCCCGCAACAGCCGCGACGACTTCCACTACTCGGTGGGCGGCGGCGTCCACCACGGAGAGTCGACCCTGGATGCGGCACGTCGCGAGGCACTGGAGGAGACCGGCGTGGGGCTGGAGCCGCGTCGGCTGCTGTTCACCCACGAGAACTTCTTCCCGATCGGCGACCGGCTGGCCCACGAGGTGGCCTTCTACTACCTGGCCTCCGACGACCCGGCGATCCGGACCGGCGAGCCGACGTCCACCACCGCGGACGGCGTCGAGGAGTGGTTGGAATGGCTGCCGCTGGCCGACTGGGGCTCGGGACTCCCGGCCTATCCGACGGTCCTGCCAGAGGTGCTCGACGAGCTGGCCGAGCGCGGTGAGGCCTACGTCCCGCGGGTTCTGGTGACCCGGGAATAGGGCCCCCGCGAATTGTGTGGAAACTTCGGGTCGATAGAGCGCCCAAAGTTTCCACGCAATCGGCTCAGCGACGGGCCAGCGCTGCCTCAACGGTCAGCGGCGGCTTGCCGGTGACCTGCTTGACGGCATCGGTGGTGCGGGCGAGCTGGCCGGAGGCGATGGCGGTGTAGGTGCTCACCCAGGCCTCGACCTGCCAGGGTTCGGCGCCATAGGGCTCCCGGGAGGCGTAGGCCTCCGCCAGGCTCTCGTCGTGGTAGCGCACCGATGTGCCGGTGGCGCGGGTGATGGCCTGGGCCATCTCGTCCAGCGTGAGGGCTTCGGGACCGGTGAGCTCGTGCACGGCGCCCACGTGGGCGGACGGATCCTGCAGCACGGTGGCGGCGACGCGGGCGACGTCGGCGATGGCGACCGCGGAGACCCTGCCCTGGCCGGCCGGACCGGCGATCACGCCGTCGGTGGCGAAGTCGGGGAAGACGTCGATGTAGAAGTTGTCGCGCAGCATCGTGGTGGCCATGCCGGAGGCACGCAGGTGTTCCTCGGTGGCGCCATGGTCGCGGCCCAGCGTGAAGACAGCGTCGGGCGCGGCCCCCATGAAGGAGGTGTAGACCACGTGCCGGACCCCGGCGGCCGCGGTGGCGTCGATGAAGGCACGGTGCTGCTCCAGCCGGTCGGCGGCCTCTGCGGCGGAGACCATGAAGAGCACGTCGATGCCCTGCAGGGCAGCGCGGGTGGCCTCGCTGTCCTCATAGCTGCAAGTGACAGCCTGCGCCCCCGGCAGCTGCGGCGCGCGCTCCGGGCTGCGCACCAGCAGCCGCTGCTCCCGGCCGGCCTCGGCCAGCAGTCGTGCCACCAGTCCGCCCACCCGTCCGGTGGCACCCGTCACTCCCAGCATCGTCATGGCCCCAGTCTTCCATCGTCGTGCTCGCTAGGCTGGAGCCATGGCCATGCGCATCACGCCCAGCATCCTCAACGCGGACCTGTCGAACCTCACCGGTGAGATCGCCCGCATCCCCAGCGCCGACGGTGTCCACCTCGACGTGATGGACAACCACTTCGTGCCGAACATGACCTTCGGGCTGCCGGTGGTGGAGTGCATCCGCAAGCAGACCGACGCCTTCCTGGACATCCACCTGATGATCGAGCAGGCCGACCGCTGGGCCCCGGCCTTCGCGGAGGCCGGCGCCGAGAGCGTCACCTTCCACGTCGAGGCCGCCGACGCGCCGATCCGGCTGGCCCGCGAGATCCGTGCCCAGGGGGCCCGCGCCTCGATGGCCCTCAAGCCCGCCACCCCCATCGAGCCCTATGCCGACATGCTCGCTGAGCTGGACATGGTGCTGCTGATGACCGTGGAGCCCGGCTTCGGCGGCCAGAAGTTCCTCGACCTGGTGCTGCCAAAGATCGAGCGCACCCGTGAGCTGGTGCGCCGCACCGGCCAGGAGATCTGGATCCAGGTGGACGGTGGCGTGTCCACCGAGACCATCGAGCGCTGCGCCGCGGCCGGCGCCGACACCTTCGTGGCCGGCTCCGCCGTCTACTCCGCCGCCGACCCGGACCAGATGGTCAACGACCTGCGCGACAAGGCCGTCGCCGCCTGCCAGCACTGACGAGCCGCCTCAGGCAGCTCGTGCCGTCCGTCGTGCCTGCTGGATGACGGGGTCGGGCACCGGGACCGCAGCCACCAACCGGCGGGTGTAGTCGTCGTCCGGCTCGCTCAGCACCAGCCGCGTCGGGCCCTGCTCCACCACCCGCCCCTGGTTCAGCACCACGGTGCGGGCCGCCACCTGTTCGACCACCGCCAGGTCGTGCGAGACGAACAAGCAGGAGAAGCCGTACTCGCGCTGCAGCTCGTCGAGGAGCTCCAGCACGACGGCCTGCACCGACACGTCCAGCGCGCTGGTGGGCTCGTCGGCAATCACCAGATCCGGTCGCAGTGCGAGGGCCCTGGCGATCGCAACCCGCTGGCGCTGTCCTCCGGAGGCCTCGTGGGGGTAGCGGTCCGCCATGGCACTGGGTAGCTGGACCTGGTCCAGCAGCGAGACCACCCGCTGTCGACGTTGCTCGGGTGACAGGTCGCTGTGCAGTCGCAGCGGTTCGGCGATCGACTGCGCGATGGTGCGCCGCGGGTTGAGGGCTGAGGCCGGGTTCTGGAAGACCACGCCGAGTCGCCGTCTCACGTCGAGCAGCCCCTGCTGGGAGGTGCCGACCAGCTGCGTGCCGTCCACCACCACGGAGCCACGGCTGGCGGGCACCAGGCCAGCCAGCGTCTGGGCGATCGTGGACTTTCCCGAGCCCGACTCACCGACCAGCCCCACCACCTCGCCTCTGCCGATCCGGAAGCTGACGCCCTGCACGGCATGGACCTCCTTGCGACGCCTCGTGCGGTAGACGACGTCGAGGTCCTGCACCACCACCAGGTCATCGAGAGTCTTGCCGGGCTCGGGCTCCCTCGGTCGGCTGGTGGTGGTCGCCGCCTCCAGCTTCGGGACGGCGCCGAGGAGTTGGCGGGTGTAGGCCTGCTGGGGATGCGCGAACAGCTCGTGCACCTCGGCCTGCTCGACGACGCGGCCCGCTCGCATCACGGCCACCTCGTCCGCCACGTCCGCCACCACACCCATGTCGTGGGTGATGAGCAGGATGGCGAGTCCGTCGTCGGCCAGCGAGCGGAGCAGGTCGAGGATCCCGGCCTGCACCGTGACGTCCAGCGCCGTGGTGGGCTCGTCGGCGATCAGCACGTCCGGCTCACTGGCCAGTGCCAGGGCGATGCAGGCTCGCTGCAGCTGTCCGCCGGACAACTGGTGTGGATAGGACCGCGCCATCCGCTCCACGTCGGGCAGCTCGACCCGTGCCAGCAGCCGGTGCACCCGGTCGTCCAGTCGACGCCGGCGCGCCCGGTGCGGTGAGTGCGCGGCGATCGCTTCGGCGAGTGCGTCGCCGATGGTCTGCAGCGGGTCCAGGGCCGTGGTGGGCTCCTGGAAGATGGTGCCCACCTGCGCGCCCCGGACCTGGTCCAGCAGTCGACGAGGTGCTCCCACGAGTTCGGTGCCGTCCAGCTGGGCCGAGCCGCTGACGCGGGCCGTGGTGGGGAGCAGGCCGATCGATCCCATGGCGGTGACCGACTTGCCGGAACCCGACTCCCCGACGAGCGCCAGGATGCGGCCGGGGACCACGTGGAGCGTGATCCCCTGGGCGGCTGGCTCCTCCTGGCCGTCGAAGTGCACGGTCAGGTCCCTCAGCAGCATGCGGGGCTGTGGCGCGGCCTCGCTCACGAAGCGCTCACTCCCAGCACCAGGTAGTTGGGGTAGGCCGGGAACGGCTCGACGAAGAAGTTGGAGACTCCCGAGCCGTGCAGGAAGGAGTTTCGTCGGTAGGCCAGGGGCACGGCCGGCACCTGCTCGGCGATGCGACGGTCGATCGCCGCCCACTGCTTCTTGGCGGCCTCCGCATCAGGGTTCTCGGTAGCATCCCGGATCGCCGCATCGATCGCCTGGTCGCTCCACCGAGAGATGTTGTAGCCGCCCTGGCCGATCTCCGAACTGGCGAACAACGGCTGCAGGTTGGCGTTGGCAGAGGGGTAGTCGGGATTCCAGGATGCGATCGCCAGGTCGTAGCCGGAGCCGTTGCCCTGGGTGGCTCGTTCGGTCCAGGTGTCGGACTCAACCGGGGCGATGTTCACGGTGAGGCCGGCCTCAGTGAGGGACTGGGCCACTGCCTGGGCGATCGCCGACGGCGCCGCACCGTTCTGGGCCAGGAGCGTGAGCGCGGGAACCTTCTTGCCAGCCAGCAACTGCTTCGCCTTGTCCACGTCGGTCGGGAACAGGTCGAACTCCTCACGGCCGGGGATCCCCGGGGTGATGAAGGTGGTGGCGACGACTGCCCCGAGCTCTCCACCGAGCGCCGAGATGACAGCAGCCTTGTCCACTGCCAGCGCGATCGCCTTGCGCACGTCGAGATCGGTGATGCGAGTGGTGTTGATCGCCAGGTACTGCAGCGGTCCGGCACTCGACGTGGCCAGGCGGCCCTTCGCAGACGGATTGGAGGAGATCTGGGCCAGCTGTGCTGCGGCCACCAGGTCCGCGCCGAAGGCGTTGCGATCGGCGCCCGCGTCGGCGATCAGCCGCTGCGAGACCACCGATTCGTCCTGGCCGAGCGAGAAGGTGATCACGTCCGGCATGGCGGTGCGCACCTGGTCGTTGTCCGCAGACCATTGGGCATTGCGCTCCAGGCGCACCGAGCTGCCCTGCTTGTACTCGGCCACCCGGTAGGGGCCGGAGGCGACGGGCTTGCGGGCATAGCTGGTGGCATCGGCACCCTCGGGGACCGGGGCGAAGGCGGGAGTGGAGGCGATCCAGGGCCAGTCACCGTACGGGTGCTCGAGATGGAAGACCAGGGTCTTGTCATCGGGCGTCTCGATGGAGGCGAGGTGCTTGCCGCCGCTGGGCCCCTGATAGCCCTTCGTGTCCGCCAGCAGAGCCTTGTGGTAACCCAGGCCGCCGGACAGGGTGGACGAGAAGGAGCGCTCGAGCCCGTTCTTGACCATGGCCGCGGTGACGGGCTTGCCGTCCTCCATCCGGGCGCCGTCCTTGAGGGTGTAGGTCCATGTGAGGCCGTCCTTGCTCACGGTGCCGGTGTCGGTGGCCAGGTCAGGAACCACCTCGGCCTCACCCCCGGGAGTGATCTTCCAGCTGGTCAGGCGGCGGTGCACCAGGCCCAGCGAGGTGACGGCCATCGACTGGCTCTTGGCCGGGTCGAAGTTGACGTCGGTGGCGGAGGTCAGGATGGTCATGGTGCCACCCTTGCTGGCCGAGGCCGAAGAGGAGGCACCGGTCGAACGCCCGTTGGCGTCGCAGGCACTGAGGGCGGGGGCCAGGGCGCCCAGGCCACCGCCTGCAAGGAGGCCGCGGCGGGAGAGCTTCGTGGTGGAGGTGTCCATTGGTGATGCCTTTCGGGAGGGAGACCGGTGTGAGTCGGAGTGCTCACACCCGGGGGTCGATCAGGGTGGCCACGGCGTCCATGACCAGGTTGGCGAGCACCACGAAGGCGGCCGAGACGAGCGTGACGCCCATCACGACCGGCACGTCGGTGGTGCCGACTGCGTCCATCAGCAGGGCGCCGAGACCCTGGATGGAGAAGACTCGTTCGGTGACGACGGCCCCTCCGAGCATGGAACCGAGGTCGAGCGCGAAGTAGGTGAGTACCGGCAGGGAGATGTTGCGTAGCACGTGGCGTCCGACAACGGCGCGCTCGTCCAGGCCGATGGCCCGCGCGGTGCGTACATAGTCCTCACCGAGGTTCTCCAGCATTTCCCCGCGCACCATGCGGGCATAGACCGCGGCGGAGATCAGGGCCAGGACGCACCAGGGCAGCACCAGGTGCCACAGCCAGTCGACCGGGCTCTGGGACAAGGGAACATAGCCGGAGACCGGGACGATGTTGGCCTTGAAACCAAGCAGCAGGATGGCCAGCAGGCCCACCAGGTAGGAGGGGGCCGAGACTCCCACCACGGTCCCGGTCATGATGGTGCGGTCCAGGGCGCTCCCACGTCGCAGGGCCGAGATGACCCCTGCGAGGACGCCGGTGACGAGCCACAGGAGCGCTGCGCCGACGGCGATCGAGAAGGTGATCGGCAGACGCTGCCCGATCAGCTCGGTGACCGGGGCGGAGAGCCGGAAGCTGTAGCCCAGGCAGGGGGCGTCGCAGCGGATGCTCTCCGCGCCGCTGCCGAAGGTTCGTCCCACGACGATGCCCTTGAGGTATTCCCAGAACTGCACCAACCATGGCTGGTCGAAGCCCATGAAGCTGCGCGCACGTTCGAGGTTCTCCGGGGTGCAGGGCTTGCCGCAGGCCAGCTGTGCCGGATCGGAGGGGAAGAGCTGGAAGATCGCGAAGGCGACGAAGGTGATCGCCACCAGCACGAGCAGCGTCTGCACCAAGCGGGAGAGCAGGAAGCCGATCCGGTTCATCGTGCATCACCCGTCCGAGGGTCGAGGGCGTCGCGCAGGCCGTCGCCGAAGAGGTTGAAGGCCAGGGTCACCACGAAGAGCGCGGTGCCCGGAAAGATCAGGTACCAAGGGTCCGAACTCACCCAGGTGACGGCCTGGCCGATGCTGCGCCCCCAGGAGGGGGTCGGCGGTGTGACACCGACGCCCAGGAAGCTCAACGTCGCCTCGGCGCCGATCTTCCCCGGGATGGAGATGGTGGTGAAGACGATGATGGTGGCGAGCAGGTTGGGCAGGACCTGGGTGACGAGCACATGCCACCGGCCGGCTCCCATGGCCCGCGAGGCCTGCACGAAGGTGCGGTTGCGCAGGGCCATCGTGCGGGAGCGCAGGACGCGGGCTGCAGCCGGCCAGCCGAGCAGCCCGATGATGGCGATCATCACCGGAACCCGAGGAGCGCCGGCGGGGACCACCGCGGAGACGGCGATCATGAAGACCAGGTGCGGGAAGCCCAAGGTGATGTCGGTGAGCCGGGAGACCAGCGCATCCCACCATCCACCGAAGTAACCGGCCGAGAGCCCCAGCAGCACGGCGATCAGCATGGACAGGAGGGTGGCGCCCAGGCCGATCGCCAAGGAGACCCTGGTGCCCTCGACGACGATCGCGAACAGGTCGCGACCGGTCTGCGGTTCCACACCGAAAGGATGCTCGGCACTGACACCGCCGAAGCGCCCCTCCGGGATGCCGGAGCCCTGGAGCAGATCCAGGTGGTAGGTGTACGGATCGACGCCGACCAGCCGGCTGATCAGCGGCGCCAGCAGGGCCACGGCCACGGCGAGCAGCACGACGACCCCGCCGGCGAGGGCCGCAGGATCACGCCGCAGTCGTCGCCAGGCACGGGAGCGCAGGGCCGGGGACGCAGCTTCGGGCGGATGGACAGTCTGAGGGACCGGTGAGGACGAACGAAGCTCGTCGTCCACCGGGATGTCGGGTACCGACGACACGGGGACCTCAAAGGGATTTCGATGGTGTTCAGGATCGGGCAGCACGCTGACACGCGACGCGCGGCGGGTCGCGGGACCACGAAGGGTCGCGATGGCGGGGTGCTGGGCGCCGACAGGGGCGCGGGTCGAGGACCGGACACTCAGAGGTCCGGGCCTGGCGCAGTCTCAGGACTGCGCGACGAGCCGACAGACGTGACCGGCCGAGGTGCTGTGGCACCGGGAGGTGCGAGCAGTGGGCCAGGTCATGGTCCCATGATAGGCACGGCGGGCCGGCGAGCGCACATCGTCGCTGACGTGTGCTGCCCGTCGACGCTGGCAGGATGGCACCATGCACCTCGCACTGATGATCAGCGGCGCCATGCTGCTGGCCTGCGCCGCGCTCGGGCTGATCACCTGGAGCGCCAACCGGCGCAGGCTGTCGCCGAATTCGCCGCTCGGGATCAGGATGCCCGCCACGCTGGCCAATGACGAGGCCTGGTATGCCGGGCACGAGGCGGCCGGACGCTGGTTCGGGCGCGGTGCCTGGGCCTGCTTCGTGGGCGGCCTGCTGGTGCTGGTCTGCGGCCTGCAGCAGGTGCAGCCGGCCGGGCTCAACCTGGTGGCGCTGCCCTTCTACGCCCTGGTCTGCTTCTGCGTCATCAAGGGCGTGATGGCCGCGCGCGAGGCCGCCGGCAAGTTCTCCTGACCAGCGGCCCCGCGCACGGGTCGGCTCAGGCCTGACGGCCCTCCAGCTCGGCCATGTCTGCCTCGTCCAAGGTGATCTCGCGCACCGCGGTGTTCTCCTCCAGGTGAGCCAGCGAGCCGGTGCCCGGGATCAGCAGGATGTTCGGCGCCCGGTGCAGCAGCCAGGCCAGGCCCACCTGCGCGGGCGTGTGGCCCAGCCGCTCGGCCACGGCCTTCACCTGCGGCGCCTCGTCCACGCGGGGGAACCAGCCGAAGGCCGAGCCCAGCGGGAAGTAGGGCACATAGGCCACGCCACGGGCCGCGCACATCTCCAGGGTGTCCTCGTCGGTGCGGGCCAGCAGGTTGTAGGCATTCTGGACGCACACCGCACCGGCGTCGATGGCCTGGCTGGCCTGGTCGACGGTGACGGTGGAGACGCCGAAGGCCTCGATCGCGCCCTCGTCCACCAGCCGGCGCATCGCGTCGAGCTGCTCGTCCAGGGGCACCTCGACGTAGTCGGCAGGGGAGTGCTCGTCCTTCGGCATCACGCGCAGGTTCATCACCTGCAGCCGCTCGATGCCCAGGGTCTCCAGGTTCTGGTGGGTGTCGGCGACAAGCTGCTCCGGCGTCTGCGCCGGCAGCCAGGCGCCGGCCTCGTCGCGACAGGCGCCGGTCTTGCTGACCAGCACCAGGTCCTCGCCATAGGGGTGCAGCGCCTCACGGATCAGCTGGTTGGCCACGTGCGGGCCGTAGAACTCGGCGGTGTCGATGTGGTTGATGCCCAGCTCGACGGCCCGTCGCAGCACGGCGACGGCCTGGTTGTGGTCGTTCGGGGCACCCATCACGCCGGGACCGGGAAGCTGCATGGCGCCGAAGCCGACGCGACCGACGCTGTGGCCGGCCATGGTGAAAGTTTCGCTCATGCCCAGATCCAACCACGCAACCAGAGGCGGAGGCTGAGGAGCCGGATCTTCCGGGTTCAGCGGCCCTCGTTGCGGCGGCGCAGGTAGCGCTGGAACTCCGCCGCGATCGAGTCACCCGTCGCGGCCGGCAGGTCCTCCTCGTCCTGGGCGGCCTCCAGACGCGCGATGTACTCGGCGACGTCGGGATCCTCCGAGGCCAGCTCGTCGACGCCGCGCTCCCAGGCCAGCGCCTCCTCGGGCAGGTCACCCAGGTCCAGCGGTGTGTCCAGCAGGTCCTCGATGCGCACCAGCAGGGCCAGCGTCGCCTTCGGGTTCGGCGGATCGGAGACATAGTGCGGCACCTGCGCCCACAACGAGACCACCGGCATGCCGGCCCGTCGCACCGCATCGGACAGGATCCCCACGATGCCGGTCGGCCCCTCGTAGTTCGACGGCTCCAGGCCCAGCCGGGTGGCCAGCTCCACGTCGTTGGCGGTGCCGGTGACCGGCAGCGGCCGCGAGTGCGGGGAGTCGGTGAGCATGGCGCCCAGCAGCACCACCATCTCGGGCCGCACCGTGCGCAGTGCCGAGACCAGGGCCCGGGTGAAGGAGCGCCAGCGCAGGTTCGGCTCCGGGCCGCTGACCAGCACCACGTCGCGCTCCGACAGGGCCGCGACGGCGATCTGAACCGCCGGCCACTCGATCTCGCGGCCCATGCCGTCGGGAGAGGTGATCCGGGGGCGGTTCATCTGGAAGTCGTAGTACTCCTCGCCATCCACCTCGAAGACCACGTCCGCGTCATAGGTGACGCCCAGGTGGTTCACCACATTGGTGGCGGAGTCGGAGGCGTCGTTCCAGCCCTCGAAGGCCACCACCACCACGGGCCGGCGCAGGTTCGACAGGGAGTCAGGCATGCCGACACCCTAGTGCGCGCGCCCAAGCCTGGCCCGGCGCCACTCAGGCCTGTGCCGGTGTGCTGGACTGGTGCCATGCATGGAGCAGTGATCTACGGAAAGGGTGATGTCCGCTTCGAGGAGCGCGACGATCCCACCATCAGCGAACCCACCGATGCGGTGATCCGCACCGTCGCCGCCTGCGTCTGCGGCTCCGACCTGTGGCGCTACCGCGGCATCGCCGAGGTGAAGAAGCCCACCCCGATCGGCCACGAGTACGTCGGCATCGTCGAGCAGGTGGGCGAGGCCGTCACCAGCGTCGAGGTCGGCGACTTCGTCGTCGGCGGCTTCACCTACAGCGACAACACCTGCCCGGTCTGCCGCAAGGGGGCGCACGCCAACTGCCAGAACGGCGGCGGCTACGACGGCTGCCAGGCCGAGAAGATCCGCATCCCGCAGGCCGATGGCACCCTGCTCGCGACCCCTGGCCAGCCCGACGAGGACCTTGTTCCCTCGCTGCTGGCGCTGTCCGACGTGATGTGCACCGGCTGGCACGCCGCCGTCTCCGGCGGTGTCGGCCCCGGCAAGACCGTCGCCGTCGTGGGCGACGGCGCGGTGGGCCTGTCCGCGGTGCTGGCCAGCGTCCAGCTCGGGGCCGAGCGGGTGATCGCGATGAGCCGCCACGCCGACCGTCAGAAGATCGCGCGGGACTTCGGCGCCACCGACATCGTCGCCGAGCGCGGCGACGAGGGCGTCGCGAAGATCCGGGAGATGACCGAGGGGATCGGCGCCGACGTCGTGCTGGAGTGCGTCGGCACCGAGGACGCCCGCAGCCAGGCGGTCGCCGCGCTGCGGCCCGGCGGGATGATGGGCGTGGTGGGCGTGCCCCACGGCGGCATCGACATCGAGCAGATGTTCTGGGACAACAAGGGCATCCACGGCGGCGTCGCCCCGGTGCGCGCCTACCTGGAGCAGCTGCTGGCCATGGTGCTGGAGCGCCGGATCACCCCCGGCGAGGTCTTCGACCTGGAGCTGCCGCTCTCGGAGGTGGCCGAGGCCTATGCCGCCATGGACGAGCGTCGCGCCACCAAGGTGCTGCTGCGTCCCTGAGGCGCTCGATTAACGGTGCAGGGGCCATGAGGGGCGAGAATCGTCCCCATGGCCCCTTCCCGTCACAGCAGCCCACAGGCCCCCGCGCACGGTGGACACCCGGGAGGGCACCCCGGCGGGCACCCGGGAGGGCGACCCGGCGGGGGCAGGGGGCCGGGCCACGAGATCCGCACCACCTCGAGCGCCGGGCGACGGGCCGTGGCCGTCCAGGTGCTGCTGGCGTTGCTGGCCTCGCAGGGTGCCTTCTGGGTCTTCTGGGCGGTGGCCCGGCTGCTGGTCGATGCCAGCGCCGGGCGCCCTGCATCGTCTAGACTGCTGGGGGTCGCCGCCCTGGCCGGTGTCCTCTCCGCCCTGGCCGAGGCCGGTGGCGTGCTGGTGCAGCGCTCCAGCGCCGCCACCGAGGAGGGGCTGCTGCGTCGCCGCCTGCTCTCCCACATCCTCGACCTGGGCCCGGCCCGGCAGCGCGGCCGCCGCTCAGGCAATCTGGTCTCGCTGGCCACCGACTCCGTGGAACGGGTCGCCGCCTACCGCCAGACCTTCTTCGGCTCCCTGTTCGGCGCCTTCCTGGGGCCGCTGCTGGTGCTGCTGGCGCTGGGCCTGGCCGTCGACCCGGTGACCGCCGGGCTGCTGGCGCTCTGCCTGCCGCTGGTGCCGCTCGTCGTGGTGGGCTTCCAGAAGGCCTTTCGTGGCGTCTCCTCGCAGTCGCGGGCGGCACGGATGGCGCTCAGCGCCCGCTTCCTGGAGGCGATCCAGGGACTGGAGACGCTGCGCCTGCTGCGCGCCGCCGCCCGCACTGCCGACGAGCTGGCCCAGGCGGGGGAGCGCAACCGGCAGGCCACCATGCGCCTGCTGGCCCGCAACCAGGTGGTGCTGCTGGTCACCGACATCGTCTTCTCGCTGCTGATGGTCACCCTGGCGGCCTGTCTGGCCTGGTGGCGGCTGCGCAGCGGCGCCATCGACGCGGCCGGGGCGCTCAGCGTCGTACTCGCCTCGGTGCTGCTGCTGGAACCGCTCGACAAGGTGGGCTCCTTCTTCTACGTCGGGATGGGCGGCATGGCCTCGGAGCGGGCGGTGCGGGGCGTGCTCGCGCAACCGCTGGACCGGGCGCACGGCCCCGACCCGCAGCCGGGCACCGAGACCACCTCGGTGGTGGACGTCGAGGGCGCCGAGGTGCGCCACGGTGAGAATGTCGTGCTGCCCGAGGCCTCGCTGCAGCTGCGACCGCTGGAGCGGGTGGCCATCCTGGGCCCGTCGGGCTCGGGCAAGTCCACCCTGCTCTCGCTGCTCAAGGCAGACCTGCTGCCGCACGCCGGCAGTGCCCGGGTGGCCGGCCACCCCGTCTCCCCGTGCGGGCGACGCGAGGTGCGCGCCGCCAGCGCCGTGGTGGCGCAGAGCACCTGGCTGTTCACCGGGACGCTCGCCGACAACCTGCGGCTGGCCGCCCCGCAGGCCACCGACGAGGAGCTCTGGCGCTCGCTGCGCCGTGTCGGCCTGGATGACTTCGTCGCCGGCCTGCCCGACGGGCTGGACACCTGGCTGGGGGAACGAGGACAGACCGTCTCCGGTGGCCAGGCGCAGCGGCTGTCGATGGCCCGGGCCCTGCTCAGCCGACGCCCACTGCTGCTGCTCGACGAGCCCAGCTCGCAGGTGGACCTGGACAGCGAACGGGTGCTGCACCAGGCCGTTGCCGCGCTGCAGGGAGAGGCCAGCGTCGTGCTGGTCACCCACCGGCCATCCCTGGCCCGCGGTGCCGACCGGGTGCTGGTGCTGCGCGACGGACGTCTGGAGGAGCAGCGATGAACACCTCACGACGCGAGCTGAGCCGCTGGCTGCTCGGCACCACCCGCCCGGTGCTGGCCCCGCTGGCCGCTTCCAGCCTGGCGCGGCTGGCCGACCAGCTGCTGGGACTGGCGCTGTTCGCCGTGGCCGCCGGTGCCATCGCGCGGGCCGCTACCGGCCAGGGTCCCGGCTGGTTGCCGGGCAGCGCCGTCGGCCTGGTCTGCTGGCTGCTCGCCATCGCCCTGGCCAAGGCCGCGATGCGCTATCCGGAACAGTTCCTCGGCCACCTGGTGGCCTTCCGGGCGCTGGAGCTGCTGCGTGCGGACTTCTTCGCCAGGCTCTGGCCCCCGTCGCGGCTGGCCGACGTGCGCTCGGGGGACCTGCTGAACCGCGCCACCAAGGACATCGACCGCATCGAGTCCTTCTTCGCCCACACCTTCGCACCGTGGCTGGCGGCGCTGGTGGTGCCGACCATCGCCGTGCTCGGCATCGGTTGGACCACCTCCTGGCGCCTGGCGCTGGTGGCGGGTCTCGGCCTGGCCGCCACCTGGCTGCTGCCGCTGGCCGGGGCGCGCCGCGGGCAGCTCGCGGCCCAGCAGCTGGCCGGCCTGCGCGGTGAGCTGGCGCACCACCTCACCGACTCGGTGCAGGGGATGGTGGAGGTCACCGGCTACGGCCGTGAGGCTGAACGGTTGGCCGAGATGGCCGTCCTCGACGAGCGCATCGTGCGGGTCCAGCGCAGCGGGGTGGTGCTGGTGGCGCTGCGCCGTGGCCTGGCCCGCGCCGCCCTGGTGGCCACCCCGGTGCTGATGGCGCTGGTGGCAGTCCCCGAGCGGCTGCCGCTGGCCCAGCTGGCCATGTCGGTGGCCGTGGTGCTGCGCTGCTTCGCCGTCACCCGGCCCGTCGAGGACCTGGTTGCCGAGCTGGACAATGCCTTCGCCGCCGCCCGGCGGGTCCACGAGACCACCCATGCCGACGGCGGCCTGCCGGAAGCCGCGGTGCCGCAAGCGCTGCCCGCCGGCCCGCTGGGTCTCAGCGCGCAGGGCGTCACCTACACCCACCCCGGCCAGGGCGGACGACGCGAGGCCGCGCTGCGTGAGGCGGACGTCGAGCTGCCGGCCGGGCGGCACAGCTGCCTGGTGGGTGCCTCGGGCTCCGGCAAGTCCACCCTGCTGCGGCTGCTGCTGCGCGCCGACGACCCGCAGGCCGGCAGCATCCGGCTGGGCGGGACGGACCTGCGCGACCTGGCCGGCGACGACCTGCACCGGGCCGTCGCCCTGGTGACCCAGCAGGCCCAGCTCTTCCGCGGCAGCATCGCCGACAACCTCCGGCTGGCAGCCCCCGAGGCCTGCGACGAGGAGTTGTGGGGCGTGCTGCGGGTGGCCCAGATCGACGACGAGGTGGCGGCGATGCCTGAGGGCCTGGCAACCGAGGTGGGCGAGGGTGGCCAGCAGGTCTCCGGCGGCCAGCGCCAGCGGCTGGCCCTGGCCCGGGCCCTGCTGATGCGGCCCCGGGTGCTGGTGCTCGACGAGTACACCGCCCACCTGGATCCCGAGCTGGCGGCCCGGGTGCGCGCCGCGGTCCGCGAGGCCATGGCGGGAGGCACCGTCGTTGAGGTGACCCACCACGTGGCCTCCTCGTTGGAGGCTGACCACGTCGTCGTGCTGGACCAGGCACGGGTGGTGCAGCAGGGCCCGCCCGCCGATCTGGCCGGCCACGGGCGCTATGCCGCGCTGCTGGAGCGCGACCGCGACGTGGTGGGCTGAGCCTCAGCGGTGGGTGCGTCGGGCGGCCAGCACGGCCAGCAGCGCGCCCACCGCGAGCATGGGCAGGGCGAAGCGCCAGGTGGCGGCCTCCACCTGGGTGGCCAGCAGCAGGCAGGAGGCCAGGCCGAGCACCGGCAGCGCGGTGGGCACCCGGAAGTGGTCGGCCTGCGCGTCGGGGTCGGAGCCGCCGCGTCGTCGCAGCACCAGCACGGCCAGATTGACCGCGCTGAAGACCACCAGCAGCAGCACCACCAGCGTGGAGGCCAGCACCTCGATGCTGCCCAGCAGGGCCAGCAGCAGCGAGAGCGCCGTGGTGACGATGATGGCCAGCCACGGGGTGCGGCGCACCGGCAGCACCCGCCCCAGCGCGGAGGGCAGCAGGCCGTCGCGCGCCATCCCGTAGGCCAGCCGGGAGGACATGATGCCGGTCAGCAGGGCGCCGTTGGCCACCGCCACCAGGGCGATCGCGCTGAACAGCACCAGCGGGACGCCACCGGCGCGGCGCACTACCTCCAGCAGCGGGCCACTGGAGGCGGCCAGCTGCTCGGTGGGGACCACGGCGCTGGCCGCGGCGCCCACCAGCGCATAGACCACGCCGGCCACCATGAGCGCCCCGAACAGCGCGCGCGGGTAGGAACGTCGCGGGTCGCGCGCCTCCTCGGCGAGGTTCACCGAGGTCTCGAAACCGACGTAGGAGTAGTAGGCCAGCACCGCACCGGCCAGCACCGCGCCGAGCGGACCGTGCTCCGGGGTACCCAGCTGGCCCAGCCGCGACAGGTCGGCGTCACCGCGCAGCACCACCCAGGCGCCAAGGGCGATCACCAGCAGCAGGCCGGCCACCTCGATCACGGTGGCCACGGAGTTGGCCGCCAACGACTCGTTGATCCCGCGCAGGTTGAGCAGCGCCAGCAGCACCAGGAAGACGGTCACCGTCACCGGCACCGGCAGGTCGACGAAGGCGGCCAGGTAGTCGCCGGCGAAGCCCAGCGCGAGCGCTCCCACCGAGACGATCCCGGCGGCCAGCATGCAGAAGCCCACCAGGAACCCGGCCCAGCTGCCGAAGGCGCGGTGGGCGTAGTACGACGAGCCGCCCGCGTGCGGGTAGCGGGTGGCCAGCTCGGCATAGGAGCCGGCCGTCAGCAGCGCCAGCAGCAGAGCCGCCACCAGCGGCACCCAGACCGCCCCGCCGGAGCGGTCCGCCACCTGGCCGGCCAGCACGTAGACACCCGCGCCGAGCACGTCGCCCAGGATGAACAGGAAGAGCTGGAAGGTGCCGACGCTGCGCCGCAGAGCCGGTTGCGGCGAGGCCGCGTCATGGGTGGTGGTCATCGGTCCTCCGTCGGTTCCGTACTGCGGTCGGCTCGACACTAGGCTCCGGAGCCCTCACAAAAGCCCACGTCAGGGGCGTGTTCACCACAGGAGGACCGATCCCACCCCCAGGGGTCCATTCCTGGGGCTGTGGACGTGACGGTTTGTCACATCGCCGTAGTGTGGAAACCATGACTACTGCGCTTCGTGACCTGCTCCACCATCGCGTCCTCGTGGCTGACGGGGCGATGGGCACGATGCTGCAGGCCGTCGACCTCACCCTCGACGACTTCGAGGGCCTGGAGGGCTGCAACGAGGTGCTCAGCGTCACCCGGCCCGAGGTGATCGCCGACATCCACCGGGCCTACCTCGAGGCCGGGGCCGACCTGGTGGAGACCAACACCTTCGGCACCAACCTGTCCGCGCTGGGGGAGTACGGCATCAGCGACCGGATCGAGGAGCTGGCCACCGCCAGCGCCCGGATCGCCCGCCAGGTGGCCGACGAGATCTCCACCCCGGATCGTCCCCGCTTCGTGCTGGGCTCCATCGGCCCGGGCACCAAGCTGCCCACCCTGGGTCATGTCGCCTTCGCCGATGTCCGCGACGCCTACCAGCGCCAGGTGGAGGCCATGGTCGCCGGCGGCATCGACGCAGTGCAGATCGAGACCTGCCAGGACCTGCTGCAGGCCAAGGCCGCCATCATCGCCACCAAGCGGGCCCGCGCGAAGCTGGGCGTCGACCTGCCGATCCTGGTCAACATCACCGTCGAGACCACCGGCACCATGCTGCTGGGCAGTGAGATCGGCGCCGCGCTGACCGCCATCGAGCCGCTGGGCGTCGACGTGATCGGCCTGAACTGCGCCACCGGCCCCGCCGAGATGAGCGAGCACCTGCGCCACCTGGCCAAGTACTCGCGCGCCGGCGTCGGCTGCATGCCCAATGCCGGCCTGCCGGTGCTCGGCCCCGACGGGGCCAGCTACCCGCTGGACGCCGAGGGACTGGCCACCGCCCTGGACCGCTATGCCACCGACTACGGCCTGGCCGTGGTGGGCGGCTGCTGCGGCACCACGCCGGAGCACATCCGCCAGCTCGCAGAGGCCATCGGCGGTCGCGAGGTGGCGCCCCGCAGCCCGGAGCACGTCAACGGCGCCTCCAGCCTCTACTCCGACGTCGCCTTCGCCCAGGACGCCAGCTACCTGTCCATCGGTGAGCGCACCAATGCCAACGGCTCCAAGGCCTTCCGTGAGGCCATGCTGGCCGGCAACATCGACGAGTGCGTCGAGATCGCCAAGGCGCAGGTCCGCGACGGCGCCCACCTGCTCGACCTGTGCACCGACTACGTCGGCCGCGACGGCTCGGCCGACATGCGCACCCTGGCCAGCCGCTTCTCCACCGCCGTCACGCTGCCCATCGTGCTGGACTCCACCGAGCCCGAGGTGATCGAGGCCGGGCTGGAGAGCCTGGCCGGGCGCTGCGTCATCAACTCGGTGAACTTCGAGGACGGGGACGGCCCCACCAGCCGCTATGCCCGCGTGATGCCTGTCGTCGCCGAGCACGGCGCCGCGGTGGTCGCGCTGACCATCGACGAGGAGGGCCAGGCCCGCACCGCCGAGTGGAAGGTGCGCGTCGCCTCCCGCCTGGTCACCGACCTCACCCAGAACTGGGGCCTGCAGGTGGGCGACATCCTGGTGGACTGCCTCACCTTCCCGATCGCCACCGGCCAGGAGGAGACCCGACGCGACGGTCTGGAGACCATCGAGGCGATCCGACGGCTCAAGGAGCTGCACCCCGGGGTGCGCACCACGCTGGGCGTCTCCAACATCTCCTTCGGCCTGAACCCCGCCGCCCGGATCGTGCTCAACTCGGTCTTCCTGCACGAGTGCGTGCAGGCCGGGTTGGACTCCGCCATCGTCCACGCCGCCAAGATCGTCCCGATGGACCGCATCCCCGACGAGCAGCGCGAGGTGGCCCTCGACCTGGTGCACGACCGGCGCCGAGAGGGCTACGACCCGCTGCAGCGCTTCCTGGAGCTCTTCGAGGGCGTGACCGCCGCAGACCTGCGCGCCTCGCGCGCCCAGGAGCTGGCCGCCCTGCCGCTGGAGGAGCGGCTGCAGCGACGCATCGTCGACGGCGAGGCCAAGGGCCTGGAGGCGGACCTGGACGAGGCGCTGGCGCTCAAGCCCGCGCTGGAGATCATCAACTCCGACCTGCTGGCCGGCATGAAGATCGTGGGCGACCTGTTCGGCTCCGGCCAGATGCAGCTGCCCTTCGTGCTGCAGAGCGCCGAGGTGATGAAGACCGCGGTGGCCTACCTGGAACCGCACATGGAGAAGACCGAGGACACCTCCGGCAAGGGCACCATCGTGCTGGCCACGGTGAAGGGCGATGTCCACGACATCGGCAAGAACCTGGTGGACATCATCGTCTCAAACAACGGCTACAAGGTGGTCAACCTGGGCATCAAGCAGCCCATCGGCGCCATCGTCGAGGCCGCCGAGGCCAGCCAGGCCGATGCCATCGGCATGAGCGGGCTGCTGGTGAAGTCAACCATGGTGATGAAGGACAACCTGGCCGAGCTGGACCAGCTGGGCCTGGGCACGAAGTACCCGGTGCTGCTGGGCGGTGCCGCGCTGACCCGCGCCTTCGTCGAGCACGACCTGAACGACACCTTCTCCGGCGAGGTCCGCTATGCCAAGGATGCCTTCGAGGGCCTCCACCTGATGGACGCCGTGATGGCGGTCAAGCGCGGGGTGCCCGGCGCGCAGCTGCCGGCCGTCAAGCCGCGACGCGTGCCGAAGGGGCCTGCGGTGGAGATCGCCGAGCCGGAGCTGGGCGTGCGCTCCGACGTCGCCCGCCCCACGCCCGCCGGCGGCGTCGACGTGCCCACCCCGCCCTTCTGGGGAAGCCGGGTGGTCAAGGGCATCCAGACCGCCGATGTGGTGGAGTGGCTCGACGAGCGGGCCACCTTCCTGGGCCAGTGGGGCCTCAAGGGCCTGCGCGACGGCGCCTCCTACGAAGAGCTGGTGGAGACCGAGGGCCGGCCGCACCTGCGCGCCTGGCTGGACCGGATCAAGACCGACTCGCTGGCCGAGTTCGCGGTGGTGCACGGCTACTTCCCGGTCTACTCCGAGGACGAGACGCTGCACGTGCTGGATCCCGAGGACCACGAGCGCGAGCTGACCAGCTTCACCTTCCCGCGCCAGCGCCGCGACCGTCGGCTCTGCCTGGCCGACTTCTTCCGCGACCGCGAGGAGTTCGACCAGCACGGCCCCGACGTGCTGGCCATGCAGCTGGTGACGATGGGCTCGGCGGTGGCGCGCGAGACGCAACGGCTCTTCGAGCTCAACTCCTACCGTGACTACCTGGAGCTGCACGGCCTGAGCGTGCAGCTCACCGAGGCGCTGGCGGAGATGTGGCACGCCCGCACCCGCGAGGAGCTGGGCTATGCGGCCACCCAGTCCGACGTGGATCGCGCGATCCGCGACCAGGACTACCGCGGATCGCGCTACTCCTTCGGCTACCCGGCCTGCCCGGAGCTGGAGGACCGCGCCAAGCTGGTGACGCTGCTGGAGCCGGAGCGGATCGGGGTGCACCTGTCCGAGGAGCTGCAGCTGCACCCCGAGCAGTCCACCGACGCGATCGTGGTGCACCACCCGGAGGCGAAGTACTTCAACGCGAAGTGAGCGCCGCAGCTCCCCGGCAGGCGTCGGGGAGCTGTCAGTCGACCTGTCAGTCGACCGAACGGTCGGCCGCGATGCCCTGCTTCACGGCCTGATCGATGGTGGTGGCGCCGTCGGTGGCGAGCTTGCCGGAGTCGTCGATCAGGTGGGAGCGGACGAACCACTGGAACTTCTCCAGCTCGGTGACCTGGCCGATCAGGATGTCCTGGGTGATGGGATCCACCTGCTCGGACTCGTCGACCAGGCTGCGGTGGTCCTCGATGACGCCGGAGTAGACCAGGTCCAGCGCGGCCAGGTGCTCGGCGGCCTGCGCCGTCATCACCGGGTAGTCCTCCCAGCTGCGGGCCTGCACCAGCGCGCCCGGCGTGCCCACCGGGGCCACGCCCATGGTGCGCATCCGCTCGGCGATCACGTCCACCATGGCGCGCACCGCCTCCACCTGGGGGTCGAGCATCTCGTGCACGCCGATGAACTTGGGTCCGACCACGTTCCAGTGGGCATGCTTCAGGGTGAGGTGCAGGTCGTTGAGGGCGTGCAGGCGCATCTGGAGCTTCTGCGCCAGGGCCTGGCCGTCCTTCACCGGGACGCCGGGAACGGTGTAGGAGAGCTTCTCGTTGCGAGGGCCGGCCGGGGTGGTGGGCTTCTTCGCGGTGCTCTTGGTGGGCTTCTTCGCGGGCTTGCTGGTGGCCATGGTGGTGGCTCCTCTCGATGGGTCGGATGACCCTCCCACTGTGGCCCGCAGACCGGGCACGGGACAGCCTCGTTCGCCCACGGCCCAATGCCGTCGACCCGCGCCCTGGGACCCCCAGGAGGCGGATCTAGGCTGGCGCCATGATCAGCCTCACCTCGCGCGCCTTCACCGACGCCACCCCGATCCCGCGCAAGCACCTGGGCCCCGGACACGGCGACGACATCTCTCCGCACCTGGACTGGGGCGTGCCGCCGGTGGGCACCACGGCCTGGGCGATCACGCTGACCGACGACGACGCCCCCGGCTACGACCACTGGCTGGTGGTGCTGCCGCTGCAGACCTCCGAGCTGGAGGAGGGGCTGCTGCCGCGCGGCGCGGTGGTGGGCCAGGGCACCCGTTCACTGGGCTACGAGGGCCCCTGCCCGCCCTCGGGCACCCACCACTATGTCTTCACGCTGCTGGCCCTGGACATCGATCCCCGGCTGTCCGAGGGCTTCACCCGGGCCGACTTCGACGCCGCCACCCGGGGCCACGTGGTGGACAGCGCCACCCTGCGCGGCACCTACCGGCCGGGGCTGCGCCACGAGCTCGGCGCCCGGAAGGCAAGGCTCCTGGGCGCCGTGCGTCGCGGCTGAGTCACTGCCGCCGGGTCACTTCCCGCACAGCGAGGTGGTGGGCCCGCTCCAGGCCAGCACCTGCGGCGCGCCGGAGCAGATGACGCTGGTCACCACCAGCGGCTGGCCCTCCTTGGCGCTCACCGCGGGCGCCTGGCCGCGCACCCGGGAGTCGTCGGCACCGAGCAGGGAGTCCAGCAGCCCGGGAGTGGTGGCCTTCTCGACGCGGGTGTCGGCCGGGTCGAGACCGTTCAGCTTCGCCGCCTCGCGCATCGCGTCCTCGCGGTTCATCACCTCGTCGACCAGCTTCTTCTCCTTGGCGGTCTTCGCGTCATAGAGATGGGCGCCCAGGTCGTCGCGGATCGTGGCGGCCGGGATCTTGCGGTGCTCGCTGACCCAGCTGACGAACTCGCCGTACTCGTTGGCCAGGCCCTTGGTCCACACCGCACGCTCCTCGGCGGTCATCTCGCGGTAGGGGTTGCCGAAGTCCTTGCCCTTGCCCTGGGTGAGGTACTCGCTGGTGATGCCGCCCTTGGTGGTCACGCCGCCGCCCAGCAGGCCACCGTCGGTGGCCACCACCTCCCCGTAGTGCTGGAAGGGTCCGGAGATGACGCCGATCGAGCCCACCAGGGTCCCGTGGTCGGCGATCACCTTGTCCACCGGGGCCATGGCGAACATGCCGCCCGAGGCGCTCATCCCCTCGACGAAGGCCACCACCTTCTTGCCGGTGCGCTCCTGGTAGCGGTCCACCGCGTCGCCGATGGCGCGCGAGCCGTTGATGGTGCCGCCCGGGGTGTCCATGAAGAGCACCAGACCGTCGGCCTGCTCGGCGTCGATCTGGTCGATCATGTCGGCCACCTCGTAGCCGTAGGTGGAGGCGGTCAGTCCCATCCCGTCGGAGGAGGCGGCCATGATGGCGCCGTGCACGTCGATGCCGCGCAGCGTCTTGCCGGCGTTCTCGGAGCCCCAGACGGTCTCCAGCGGCATCTCCATCGACGAGGAGCCGGGGTCGCCCATGGCCGCGCCGATCCCGGCCAACATCATCATCGACGCGAAGCCGGTGGCCAGCGTGACACCGGCCAGCACCAGCCCGGCGCCGAGCGCGCCGCCGGCCCCCAGGCCGAAGCCCTTGCGGAACCAGCCCTGCGAGGGCGGTCCGGGCTGGTAGAAGGGCTGCTGAGGGTTCGCGACGCCCTGCGCCGGGGTGACGGGATAGGGGGCCGGGGCGGGGTGGGGTGCCGCCGTGGCGCCGGCCGGGCGGTCCTGCTGCGCCGGCTGGACGGGACGCCGGGCCTCGTCGCGGACGGGATCGCTCGGGTGCTGCTGCTCGTCGTTCATCGGGGGAAGCTCCTTGGCTCGAGGCTGTTGGTCACATCATCGCTGGTCAGGCGCTGGTTGTGCAGTATCCGAAGGTACTGCTGTGCGCGTCTGGGAGGAATGTCACTGCCGGATGGAAGAATGGCAGGACCATGACGAACAGCGCCAAGCCCTTTGCCACCGCAGCCCGCCCCGAGGCGGTGCTGTGGGACTTCGACAGCACCCTGGTCGACACCGAGCCCATCTGGATGCGCTGCGAGGTGCAGACCGCGCAGCACTTCGGCCTGGAGTGGAGCGAGGCGGACTCCCAGGCCATCGTCGGGATGTCGGTCTGGGGCCTGGCGGACCTGATGGCCGAGCGCCTGGGCCGGCCCGAGGTCAGCGCCGACGACGTGCGGGAGGACCTGGAGCGTCGCGCCGTCGCGGCGATGGCCGACGAGGGGGAGAAGCTCTTCCTGCCCGGCGCCCACGAGCTGCTGACCGAGATGCGCGAGCAGGGGGTGCGCACCGCCCTGGTGAGCTCCACGCCGCGCTACATCATCGACGCGATCCTCGCGAACCTGCCCGAGCTGGGCTTCGCGGCCATCGTCGGCGGCGACGAGGTGTCCCAGAACAAGCCCGCCCCGGACGGCTACCTGAAGGCCGCCGAGCTGCTGGGCGTCGATGCCGCCAACTGCCTGGTCCTGGAGGACTCGCCCACCGGCGCGGATGCCGGCCAGGCCTCCGGCGCCGTGGTGGTGGCCATCCCGTCGACCATCCCCGTGCCCGAGGCCCGGCGGCGCGTGGTGATCGACTCCCTGGACGGGGTCACCTGCACCCTGCTCTTCCAGCTCTACCGACGCAGCATCGGGCGCCCCGCCAAGATGGTGGCCCCGCCCACCCCGCCCACCGAGAACTTCTCCGGTGTGCGCACCGGGCCGCTGCAGCCCGGCGAGCGGGTGACGCTGAGCGACCAGAAGGGACGCAGGCACTCCATCCAGCTCACCCCCGGCAAGGCCTTCCACAGCAGCAAGGGCGGCTTCCTGCACGACGAGCTGATCGGCCGCCCCGAGGGCGTCACCGTGGAGGCCGGCGGCATGACCTTCCTGGCCCTGCGCCCGCTGATGAGCGACTACACCGTCGCCATGCCCCGCGAGGCCGCCGTGATCTACCCCAAGGACGCGGCCCAGATCCTGATGTGGGGAGACATCTTCCCCGGCGCCCGCGTACTGGAGGCCGGCGTGGGCTCCGGCGCGCTCAGCATCGCGCTGCTGCGCGCCATCGGTCCGGCAGGCAGCCTGCACTCCTACGAGCGACGCCAGGAGTTCGCCGACGTGGCCCGCACCAATGTGGAGAACTTCCTGGGCATGGCGCACCCCGGCTGGACGCTGACCGTCGGTGACCTGGTGGAGAACATCGCCGACGAGCCGATCGACCGGGCCGTGCTGGACATGCTGGCCCCCTGGGAGTGCGTCGACGCGGTGGGCGAGGTGCTGCAGCCCGGTGGCGTGCTCACCTGCTACGTGGCCACCGCCACCCAGCTGGGACGGGTGGCCGACACCCTGCGGGTGCACGGCGGCTTCACCGAGCCGCAGGCCACCGAGACCACCATGCGCGACTGGCACGCCGAGGGCCTGGCCATCCGCCCGGGCCACGGCTCCACCGGCCACACCGGTTTCCTGGTGCACAGCCGTCGGCTGGCCCCCGGCATCACCGCGCCGATGCGCAAGCGTCGCCCCGCCCCGGGTGCCTACGGCCCCGACTACCACGGCCCCCGGCCCGCGAACATCCCGATGAGCAACCAGGACGTCCCCGAGGACGCCCCGCAGGAGCAGGAGGACTGAGGTGCCGCAGGGCTTTGACGCGAGCTTCTCCCCGGGCCAGGGCTACAACCACCGCCTGGAGGTGGCCGAACGCCGCATGAACGATGCGCGCGCCGACGCCCGCAACCTGGCCCAGCAGAACGAGAAGCTGAACCAGACCCTGCGCGAGGCCCGCCAGAAGCTGGTCACCCTGAAGGCCGAGGTGGATGCGCTGAGCCGCGCCCCGCTGAACCGCGCCCTGGTGGTGCACACCGTCGCGGCCGAGGGCGAGCAGGCCGCCATGCTGGAGGTGAGCGTCTTCGGACGGCTGGTCCGGGTGGCCGCCCTGCCCGAGGTGGTCGAGGCCGCCGGCGTGGGAGACGCCGTCCTGCTCAACGAGTCCACGGTGGCCGTCGCGTTGGCCGATCCGATGCCCAGCGGCGAGCTGGCCGTCGTCGTGGAGGCGGGCCCCGGCGGCGTGGTGGTGGGCTCACCCGGCGGTGAGGAGAGCCTGCTGCTGCCCGTGCCGGAGCTGGCCGCCGACCCGCCGCAGGCGGGCCAGAGCGTGCTGGTGGACCGTCGTGCCGGACTGGCCCTGGGTCGGGTGGCCCGCAGTGAGGTGGAGGAGCTGGTCCTGGAGGAGGTGCCGGACGTCTGCTATGCCGACATCGGTGGCCTGGGCGAGCAGATCGAGCAGATCCGCGATGCCGTCGAGCTGCCCTTCCTGCAGCGCGAGGCCTACCGTCGCTACCAGCTGACCGCCCCCAAGGGGATCCTGCTCTACGGCCCGCCCGGCTGCGGCAAGACGATGATCGCCAAGGCGGTGGCCAACTCGCTGGGCGCCGGTACCGACGGGCGAGGTGGCTCCTACTTCCTCAACATCAAGGGCCCCGAGCTGCTGAACAAGTACGTGGGGGAGTCGGAACGCCAGATCCGCGCCATCTTCGCCCGGGCCCGCGAGCACGCCGGTGAGGGCAAGCCGGTGATCGTCTTCTTCGACGAGATGGACTCCCTGTTCCGCACCCGCGGCTCGGGCGTCAGCTCCGACGTGGAGAACACCGTCGTGCCGCAGCTGCTCAGCGAGATCGACGGGGTGGAGGGCATCGACAATGTCATCATCATCGGCGCCTCCAACCGGGAGGACATGATCGACCCCGCCATCCTGCGCCCCGGTCGGCTGGACGTGAAGATCAAGCTGGAACGGCCCAGCCGCGAGGGGGCCCGCGAGATCTTCGCCAAGTACCTCACCCCCGAGACCCCGCTGCACCCCGACGTCGCCGGACTCGAGGAGCTGGTGGAGCTGGCGGTGGCCACCATCTACGACCGCACCGAGGAGAACCGCTTCCTGGAGGTCACCTATGCCTCCGGCGACAAGGAGGTGCTCTGGTTCAGCGACTTCGCCTCCGGCGCGATGGTGCGCAATGTGGTGGACCGCGCCAAGAAGGCCGCCATCAAGGACGAGCTGGCCGGCGGGCCGGGAGGCGTCAGTCGGGAGGGGATCGTCGCGGCCTGCCGCGCCGAGTACACCGAGAACGAGGACCTGCCCAACACCACCAACCCGGACGACTGGGCCCGGATCAGCGGCCGCAAGGGGGAGCGGATCGTCTTCATCCGCAGCCTGGTGCACCAGCGGGCCCGCGAGCTGGACTGACCGGCTGTCCGCCTCACCCCAGGTCGGGGCTGGGGCTCAGGCCTGGGCGACGCGACGGCGGGCCAGCAGACGCCAGCCCACCAGGAAGAGCCCCAGCACCACGGTGGTGACGATCCAGAAGGGCACCCGTGCGCTGGTTCCGGTGGCCATCCGCAGCGCCAGACCGCCCCAGGCGGTCACCAGCCACAGGAAGACGCCCGAGGCCACGGTGAGCGCCGGACGGCGGCGCAGCAGCAGGATGGCCCAGCCCACCATGCAGGCCACCAGGAAGGGCCAGGCGGTGTGCACCAGGCCGGCGAAGATGTTCTCCTGGTGCGAGGCGCGGCCCAGCGCCGCGAAGACCACCACGAGGACCAGGTCGATGGCCAGCGCCACTTGCTTCGTCATGCCCCCAGCCTAGCCAGCGGCCGTAGGGTGTGGCGCATGAGCGTGATGGGCCTGGAGACCGAGTACGGCGTGCTGGTGGCCCACCAGGAGCGCCAGCCGGACCCGATCAGCCTCTCGGAGGCGGTGGTGCAGGCCGTCGAGGCGCCCGGCACCCGCTGGGACTATGCCGACGAGCACCCGCTGGTGGACGCCCGCGGCGCCGTTCTGCCACGTCGCATCGCCCATCCCGACCTGCTCACCGACATGGTGCGCCAGCCCAACCGGCTGCTCGGCAACGGCGGCCGCAGCTATGTGGACCACGCCCACCCGGAGTGGTCCGGGCCCGAGGTCGCCACGGCCACCGAGGCGCTGGTCTGGGACCGTGCCGGTGACCTGGTGCACGCCCGCGCCGCCCGTCGCGCGGCCGAGGCCACCGGCCTGGACATCCGCCTGGTCAAGAACACCACCGACAACAAGGGGCGCAGCTACGGCTGCCACGAGAACTACCTGCTGCCGCGCGAGCTGCCCTTCACCCGCATCGTCGAGCAGTTCGCCGGCTTCCTGGCCTCCCGCGTGGTGGTCACCGGCGCCGGCCGGGTGGGCATCGGCGTCCAGGGCGAGCGGCCGGGCTTCCAGACCAGCCAGCGCGCCGACTTCTTCGAACGCCTGGTGGGGCTGGAGACCACCGTCAACCGGCCCCTCGTCAACGCCCGCGACGAGCCCCACGCGGACCGGGAGGTGCACCGACGGCTGCACGTCATCACCGGCGACGCCAACCTGTGCCAGGTGGCCGGCCTGGTCAAGGTGGGCTCGGCCCAGCTGGTGCTGCGGGCGATCGCCGCGGGCCAGCGGCTGCCGCAACCGCTCGACCCGGTGGCGGCGATGCAGGCCTGGTCGCAGGATCCCGGCTGCCGCACCCGCCTGCCCTGCAGCGACGGGGTGGAGCGCACCGCGGTGGAGCTGCAGCGGCTCTGGCTGGAGGCCGCCGCCCGCCAGGCAGGGCGCCCGGGCTCCATCGCCGATGCCGAGCTGGTGCTGCACCACTGGTCCGGGGTGCTGGAGGACCTGGCCGTCGACCCGATGCGCTGCGCCGACCGGCTGGACTGGGTGGCGAAGCTGCGGATGCTGGAGGCCCTGCGCGCCCGCCACGGCTCCGACTGGACCGATCCGCGCCTGCTCGCCCTGGATCTTCGCTGGGCCGACCTGGTCGAGGGACTCTTCGCCCGGCTCGAGGCCAGTGGGGCGGTGCAGACGCTGGTGGACCCGGCCGAGGTGCAGCGGGCCTGCACCGAGCCGCCGTCGAGCACCCGCGCCTGGCTGCGCGGCACCCTGCTGACCCGTTTCCAGCCATGGGTGGTGCAGGCCAACTGGGACCGGATCACCTTCGAGCTGCCCGACGGGCCGCACAGCTTCGCGCTCACCAGCCCACTGCAGGGCACCCGGGAGCAGTGGGAGCAGCGGCTGGCGTCCATCGACGGGCCGCAGGCCCTGGCCCAGCTGGGCGCGGCAGTAGGCTGGACCTCCGAGCAGACAGGAGAGCAGGCGTGAGCGAGCAGCACCGCGTCCAGCGCCCCCAGCGGCGCCAGGAGGAGACCACCGAGCAGGTGGAGCAGGCCGCGCAGCACGACGACGCCGGCTTCGACGCCCTGCTCGACGAGATCGACGGCCTGCTGGAGACCAATGCCGCCGAGTACGTGCGCTCCTTCGTGCAGAAGGGCGGCCAGTGAGCGCTGCGCTGCCGCACAGCGTCGGGCCGGTGGTGGTGATCGGCGCCGGTCTGGTGGGCACCTCGATCGGGCTGGCGCTGCGCACCTCCGGTGAGCAGGTGCACCTGGTGGACCGCTCCGCCAGCCATGCCGTGGTGGCCGCCGGCCTGGGTGCCGGCGTCGTGGACCGTGCCGAGCCCGACGAGGTGCGCCTGGTGGTGGTGGCGACCCCGCCGGATGCCATCGCGCGCACCGTCCTGGAGTCGCTGCACCGCTATCGCAGCGCCGTGGTGACCGATGTCGGCTCGGTGAAGGGACGGATCCTCGACGAGCTGCGCGCCAGCGGGGCCGACCTGTCGCGCTACGTGGGCGGGCACCCGATGGCGGGCTCGCAGCATGCCGGGCCACTGACGGCCGTCGCCGAGCTCTTCGTGGACCGCACCTGGGTGGTCAGCGCCGGGCCGGACAACCAGCCCGACGACGTGGCGCGGGTGCGGCGGATGGCGGAGCTGTGCGGCGCCCAAGTGGTGGCCATGCCGGCCGAGCAGCACGACGAGGCGGTGGCCCAGGTGAGCCACCTGCCGCAGCTGATGAGCACGCTGACCGCCGGCCACCTGCGCCAGGTGCCAGGCGACCACCTGCGTCTGGCCGGCCAGGGCATCCGCGACGTGACCCGGATCGCGGCCTCCGACCCGCAGCTGTGGCGCCAGATCATCAGCGCCAATGCCGAGGCGATCCGCCACGAGCTGGAGGGGGTCCGGGCCGACCTGGACGAGCTCTTCGCGGTGCTCGACGACCCGCAGGCGCTGGAAGAGTTCATGGCCCGTGGGCGCAGCGGCGCCCGGCTGCTGCCCGGCAAGCACGGCGCCCACCCGGCCGACTGGGTGGCTGTGGTCATCGAGATCCCCGACACTCCCGGTGCCCTGGGGCGGCTCTTCCACGACATCGGCGCGGAGGGCGTCAACGTCGAGGACCTGTCCATCGAGCACGACGCCACCCGCGAGGTCGGCTACCTGTCGGTGGAGGTCAGCCCGCCGTTTGCGGAGCGGCTGCGCACCGCCATGAAGGCGAAGGGCTGGGCGCTGCGGGCCTGAGGCTCACTCCCACCAGAACATCCACGGGCCGTAGCCCACGGAGTCCAGGAAGTCCTCCAGCTCGCCCTCGACGTAGGCGTCGGGGCACAGGGCGTTGAACTCGCGCAGCAGGTCGGTCTGCTGGGCCACGTCGGTGGGCGGCGTGGTGACGTCGATCATCAGCGAGGAGGGGCCCATCTCGCCGACGACGGCGCCGAAGCGCTCCTCGAGGCTGCGCAGCGCCAGGGTGAACTCGGCCACGCTGAGCCCGGACTCCTCGCAGCCGGGCCACCCGATCGCGGCGAGCGCGTCGGCGGGACGCTGCACCGGCACCAGCAGCAGGTGCTCCTGGACCGGGTACTGGGTGGTCATGACCTCGCCGCGGTGGATCCCGACGGCGGGGGGAGCGGCGTGGTACTTCCAGGCCTGGTCGGCGGGGGCGTCGGCGGCCCACTCCTCGCGGGCGGCCTCGCGCAGCTCGTCCAGCAGCTCGGCATAGCTGCCCTCCACCGGCTGCGGGCCGTCCAGCTCGCCCTCGCGCACCATGGCGAGCATCTCGTTCTCCACCGGGACGATCATCGGCCACCAGCCGGTCTGCGGGAAGGCGGAGACCAGGCGGGGCCACCAGCGCCGCAAGGGCATCGGCTCGTCGCTGAGCCAGGCGAAGCGGCCGGCCTGCGGGTTGGCGCGGCTGGTCACCCAGCTGCCCGCCGGCAGGCCGAGTGCCTCCAGGTCCTCCGACCGCCCGGCGCGGGTGGCCCGTGGCACGACGGGCACCTCGATCTCGCTGCCGCCACCGGCGGAGGTGAAGAAGTCGTCAGGGCTCTGCTGGCCGCTGGGCTGGCCGAAGGCGTCGAGGCTCATGGCACCAGCCAAGCACACGCCACTGACAGTGCGGATCGACGTCGCCGCGGCGGGATCCGGGCGTTGCGAGCGGCGCAAACTGTCGGTGCACCCCGGTAGCCTTCTGCACGTGACTGACAGCCTCCTGATCGCCATTGACGGACCCAGCGGGTCCGGCAAGTCCAGCACCTCCCGCGGGGTGGCCCAGCGCCTCGGCCTGGCCTACCTGGACACCGGTTCCCTCTACCGCGCCGCCGCCATCGTCTTCCTGGAGTCGGGTCTGGACGCCGCCCAGACCGAGCTGATCACCGAGCTGGTCACCACCGCGAAGATCGAGCCCGGCACCGACCCGCTGCACCCGTCGACCACCGTCAACGGCCGCGACGTCACCGAGGCCATCCGTGAGCCCCGCGTCAGCGAGAAGGTCTCCGTGGTGGCCACGATCCTGCCGGTTCGCCAGTGGCTCAACGAGCGGTTCCGCAGCATCATCGACGCCCAGGACCGCCGGATCGTGGTGGAGGGGCGAGACATCACCACCGTCGTCGCCCCCGACGCCGACCTGCGCGTCCTGCTGGTGGCCGACCCCGCCGCCCGGATCGCACGCCGCCAGGCCGAACTGGGCGGCCAGGTGGACGCCTCCGCCGTCACCGACCAGGTGGTGCGCCGCGACCGGGACGACGCCACGGTGAGCCAGTTCGAGCAGCCCGCCGAGGGGGTCGAGCTGGTGGACTCCACCCACATGGGCCTCGACGAGGTGATCGAGACCATCTGCGCGATGGTGCCCGGCCGGGAGTCCTGAGGTGGACGAGCTCTCCCGCCCGGACCTGCCAGCCCACCTGCCCGACCTGCCGGACCTGAGCCGGGTGCGTGTGCCCAGCACCCGCCTGCTCGACGCCGCCCAACCCGGCGTCGACAAGCTGATCCACCTGGTCTGGAAGACCACGGTGCATCACCCGGAGCGGGTGCCCGACGGCCCGGCGATCTTCGCCTGCAACCATGTCGGGCTCTTCGACGGACCGCTGGCGGTGGCCCTGCTGCCGCAGGCCCAGGCAATGGCGAAGAAGGAGCTGTGGTCGGTCGGCCCACTGGGACGGCTGCTGGACGCGCTGGGCCAGGTGCCGATCGACCGCTGGAATCCTGATCCGGGCTGCCTGCGGCGCTGCATCCAGCTGCTGGATGCCGGGCGCAAGCTGGTGATCTTCCCCGAGATGCACCGCGGCAAGGGCGACTTCGAGAACTTCAAGGGCGGCGCCGCCTACCTGGCCATGGTCACCGGCGTGCCGGTGGTTCCTGTGGCCCTGCTGGGAACCAGCGTGGGCGGCAGGGGACTGGCCTCGCTTCCGAGGCCTAGGGGCGAGGTGCACGTCGTGTACGGTGACAAGGTTGAGGTGGAGCCGAAAGCGTGGCCCCGCACAGCCGCTGACGTCGCCGACGTCACCGAGATGCTGCGAGGCGTGTGCCAGCAGCACATCCAGCAGGCCCAAGCAGAAGTGGGCCTGGAACTGCCCTGAAGGACCCCATCATGACCGACTTCACCGACGCCGATTTCGACGGCGTCGACTTCACCGACCTGACCGGCGACGGTGGCGAGATCGCCATCAAGCCCGTCGTGGCCGTGGTCGGACGCCCCAATGTGGGCAAGTCCACCCTGGTCAACCGCATCCTGGGCCGCCGCGAGGCCGTCGTCCAGGACACCCCCGGCGTCACCCGTGACCGCGTGTCCTATGACGCCAATTGGAACGGCCGCGAGTTCGTCGTGGTCGACACCGGCGGCTGGGTGAGCGATGCCCGCGGCCTCGCGCACCAGATCGCCGAGCAGGCCGAGCTGGCCATCGGCACCGCCGATGCGGTGCTCTTCGTGGTCGACGCCCAGGTGGGCACCACCGACGAGGACGAGGCCGTGGTGCAGGTGCTGCGCCGCAGCAAGAAGCCCGTGGTGCTGGCCGCCAACAAGGTGGACGACCAGCGCACCGAGGCCGAGGCCGCCAGCATGTGGAACCTGGGCCTGGGCCAGCCCTGGGCGATCTCCGCGATCCACGGACGCGGCACCGGCGACATGCTCGACGCGCTGCTCGATGCGCTGCCCGAGGCGCCCCGCGAGAGCTTCCGTGAGGTGGGCGGCCCGCGCCGCGTCGCCATCGTCGGCAAGCCCAATGTGGGCAAGTCCTCGCTGCTGAACAAGCTGTCCGGCCAGCAGCGCGCCGTGGTCTCCGACATGTCCGGCACCACCGTCGATCCGGTCGACGAGCTGTGCGAGGTGGGCGGCCAGCTCTACCGGCTGATCGACACCGCCGGCATCCGCAAGCGGGTCAAGGAGGCCAGCGGGCACGAGTACTACGCCTCGCTGCGCACCCAGGGCGCCATCGAGCGCGCCGAGGTCTGCGTCGTGGTGATCGACGCCTCCGAGCCGGTCACCGAGCAGGACCTGCGCATCCTGAGCAATGTGGAGGACACCGGCCGTGCGCTGGTGATCGCCTACAACAAGTGGGACCTCACCGACGACGAGCGTCGCCGCTACCTGGAGCGCGAGGTCGAGCGCGACCTGCAGGCCTTCGCCTGGGCGCCCAGCGTGAACATCTCCGCGCTCACCGGCCGCAATGTCGACAAGCTGAGCAAGGCCATCGAGGCGGCGCTGGAGGGTTGGGAGACCCGGGTGTCCACCGGCAAGCTCAATGCCTTCCTGGGTCGGGTCACCGCGGCGCACCCGCACCCGCTGCGCGGCGGCAAGCAGCCCCGTGTGCTCTTCGGCACCCAGGCGCAGAACTGCCCGCCCACCTTCGTGCTGTTCACCAGCGGCAACATCGACGCCGGCTACCAGCGCTTCGTGGAGCGACGCCTGCGCGAGGACTTCGGCTTCGTTGGCTCGCCGGTGCACGTCGAGGTCCGGGCACGGGAGAAGCGCGGCAAGAAGTAGCCGTCACCGGACGAGCGACAGGGCCCGCAGGCGTGATGCCTGCGGGCCCTGTCCATTGTCGCTTCCGGACTCGACCGGGTGCTCAGTCCTGGTGCCTGGTGCGCGGCGCCAGCGGGCGCTGGCGGCAGCGCAGCAGGAAGAGCAGGCCGCCCAGCAGCAGCGCCAGGCCTGCGAACAGGTTGGCGTTGACGCCGCCGGTCTTGGCGAGCTCGGGATCGGCGAACAGGCCCATCAGCGTGATGATGGTTCCGATGATGGCCAGCATCGAGCCGATCAGGGCACGGATGTCGAGCGGCTTGGCGTGCAGTGATGACATGGTCTGCTCCTCAGAAGATCGCGTTCAGGGCGACGACCATGGCCATCGCCAGGCCCGCCAGGGGAAGGGTGCGGTGGTACCAGGGCTGGCCCTGCTCGTCCTCGTCGGCCAGGTCCGCGCGCGGGGTCTCGGAGTAGACGAAACCGCGCAGCTGCTCACGGGGCTTGGGCGTGGTGACCAGCGAGACCAGCACGCTGACCACCAGGTCCATCACGAAACCGGCGGAGGCGGCCACGAAGGCGAGGCCCTGGCCGGGCAGGCTGTACCAGCCGAAGCCCACCTCGGCATTGCCACCCAGCCAGACCAGGATGGCCGAGGTGGTGCCGGTCAGCAGCCCGATCCAGCCGGCAGCCGGCGTCGAGCGGCGCCAGAACATGCCCAGGATGAAGGTGGCGAACAGCGGTGCGTTGAAGAAGCCGAAGAGCGTCTGCAGGTAGTCCATGATGTTGCTGAAGCTGCCGGCGATCATGGCGGTGAAGATGGCCACGACGACCGCGACGGCGGTGGCGATGCGGCCCACGCCCACGTAGTAGTCGTCGCTGCGGCCCTTCTGCACGTAGGTGCCCCAGATGTCGATGCTCAGCACGGTGTTGAAGGCGGAGACGTTGGCGGCCATGCCGGCCATGAAGGCAGCGAGCAGGCCGGTGATGGCCAGGCCCAGCAGGCCGTTGGGCAGCAGGTCACGCATCAGCAGCAGCAGGGCGTCGTTGTAGGTGACACCGGTGCCGCTCGAGCCGCCGGCGGGGCTGCCGCCGGCCTTCAGCTGGGCGATCTCGGGCACCAGGACGCCGGCGATCATGCCCGGCAGGATGGTGACGGCGGGCACCAGCATCTTGGGGAAGGCGCCGATGATGGGCGTCTTGCGTGCTGCGGACAGCGACTCCGAGGCCATGGCACGCTGCACCTCGACGAAGTTGGTGGTCCAGTAGCCGAAGGAGAGCACGAAGCCCAGGCCGAAGATGATGCCGACGGTGCTCAGTGCCGGGCTGGTGAAGCCGGACAGGGCCTGGCCGGGCCAGGAGTGCAGTTGCTGCTCGGCGGACGGCACGTGCGCCGAGGCGGGTGCGCTGACGGCGGCGTCGGTGATCTTCTGCTTCAGTCCGCCCCAGCCGCCGACCCGGTGCAGGCCGATCATCACCAGCGGCAGCAGGGAGGCGATGATGACGAAGAACTGCAGCACCTCGTTGTAGATGGCTGCCGAGAGCCCACCCATGGTGATGTAGGCCAGCACGACGGCAGCGGCCACGATCAGGGCCACCCACAGCGGCCAGCCCAGCAGGGCGTGGACGATGGAGCCCAGCAGGTAGAGGTTGATGCCTGCGATCAGCAGCTGGGCCAGCGCGAAGGAGATGGCGTTGACCAGGTGCGCGCCGGGGCCGAAGCGGCGCAGCATGAACTCCGGCACGGACCGCACCTTGGAGCCGTAGTAGAAGGGCATCATCACCACGCCCAGGAAGACCATGGCGGGCACGGCACCGATCCAGAAGTAGTGCACCGTCGGGATGCCGATCTGGGCGGCGGTGGCCGACATGCCCATGATCTCGACGGCTCCCAGGTTGGCCGAGACGAAGGCCAGCCCGGTGACCCAGGCCGGCAGGGAGCGTCCGGACTGGAAGTAGTCAGAGGCGTCGGCGATCTGGTGGCGCGCCAGCCACCCGACGCCCAGCACGAAGGCGAAGTAGACCACCAGGATGAGGTAGTCCACCGCCTTCGCGTCGATCAGTGTTTCCAACAGCATCCGCAAGGCCTTTCCACGATGAACGGCCCCGCCGGTCAGCGGGGACCGTGCAATGGTAGGACCACTCGGTCCAGAAAGATGATCTGGGGTTCGATTGGCGCCGACGGTGCTGGTCGGGTAGTGTTTCTCCTCGGGTCGGCAACGACCTGGACGGGCTGTAGCGCAGCTTGGTAGCGCACTTGACTGGGGGTCAAGGGGTCGCAGGTTCAAATCCTGTCAGCCCGACACGCCGAGGGCCTTGTCAGAGCGGGAATCGCTCCGGCAAGGCCCTTCTTCGTGCAACAACCGTGCAAGATGACGCTCCGCGTGCAACAGGATCGGACGACCGGTCGGGGAAGGTGGAACGTCGCGGTGGCCAGGACCCCGCCGGTTCCAACGCTCGATGCGGGGAGCGCGGGCCTTGGTCGCGGGGAGCGCGCCTCTACGGTCGCCCGGGGAGCCTGGCTGTTGCAGACAGGTGGGCCACTGCGTCGACCTTCGAGCACCGCTCGGCTGTGTGCCCTGGCGCGATTCCTTCCAGGCTTGGACTTAAGGGTGGTGGGGTGGCTGCACGCTGGCTCGCGGTCCGTCGGGCATCTTGAGTACGCGTGGCCGCTAATCCCCAACACCTGGGAGCCCACTTGAGCGATGGGTCGCCCTGCTGAAATCCGCTCTCTGTTACACGCTTTGAGCACGTAGCTTCCAGGGCCCGCCGACCTCAGAACAGCTGGGCGAGCACCTCGGGCCACGCGAGCTTGACGCCGTGGCGAGCACAGAGCGTCTGCCAGTGGTCGCCTGCGGGCTCAGCCTCGATGAACAGGATCGGCTGGATTTGGGTGTGTCCCCGTTGGCGCAGGGTGTGGTCGTAGTCCAGGACCTGGCCGAGGCCGCGGCGGAGCTGGGCGGTCTGGTTGGCCGGCGTGGTGCTCTTGACCTCCACGACGTTGATGGTGCCGTCGGTCGCCTTCCATGCGACGTCGAAGGGGGGATCCTGGACCTCCGGCTCCAGGGCTTCGAGGTCACGCTCGGTGATGGCGTCGGCGAGCAGGTTCTCGAGGCTGCGGTGGCTTCGGAGTCCACGCTCGACGGCGTCGCGGTCGGGGGCTGCTGGGTCGGCGGCTGCGGGGGACACCTCATCGTTCCGTCGATCGAACGTCCGACCGATGTCACCGGCGCTGTTGGCCGCTTGCCGGTCGCTGAGGACAGGCGCAAGGCGGAACACGATGACTCGGCGCAGGGGACCGCCGCCGCTCTCGGGAGCCTGGCGGTAGATCCATGGCTGTTCGTCGGCGAGCTCGAATTCGCCTGCGTAGGTGACGGTGCCGCGAGCCCCGTTGAAGAGGCGCAGGGCCTTGCCGTCCTCGACGTGCTGCAGGATGCTGCGGTTGCCTCTGACGAACTGCTGGTCGCCCTTCTGGCCGTCGCCGGTGTAGTAGAAGTACTCGCCTTCCCATTGGTCGAAGTAGCCGTGCTGGTGGCCCGAGGATGCGGCGCTGAAGAGGAAGACATTGGGCGTCGTTGAGCTGGCGGTGATCCCGTTCTGCCCGCTGCCACCGAATCGTTCGTGGAGCTCTACTCGGCGGATGCTCTCGCCGACTTGAAGGTCCCAGGTTGCGTCCTGCGTGGGCCGTCGGTCGGGGTCCCTGGTGACGCGGAAGCCCAAGCTCGTGAGCAGGGGGACCACGGTGGCTGCTCCGCCAGAGAATTCGGAGTAGGTCACCGGTGCCCCGCCGGGCATGAACCCGGCCGCTGCGCCGACGATCGCCTTGGAGTCGTACCGGTTCCCGTTCTCGGTGATGTAGTACTCGCGAGCATGACGGAAGCCGTACTTGGCTAGGAACGCCTCGCGCCCGAGCTGGTCGAACTCGGCTATGGCTGCTTGCACGGCCTGCTGGTTGATTTCGGGTAGCGCCATGACGACAGTCTGACCTACCGGGGCGTCCTGGGGCTGGTGCGTGGCGGCATGTCCCGGTTGAGCGACGGCACCAGTGGATCGGGCGCTACCCGCCTAGGAGCCGGTATGCAGTGCTGCGCCCGACGCCGACCTGCTTGGCCGCCGCTGTGATGGTGGATCCGTCGGCAACCAGCCTGCGCAGCTCCTCGACCTTGGTGCCCGGTACCCCTGGGCGCCCGCCCACGCGTCCCTCGGCCCTAGCCGCGGCTAGGCCGGCCATGGTGCGCTCCCTGGTCTGGGCGACCTCCATCTCGCCGACGGCAGCCAGGACGGTCAGGACCAGGCGCCCGGCGGGGGTGCTGGTGTCCAACTGCTCGGACAGGCTGGAAACCTTGACGCCGCGCCTATCGAGGTCCTGCATCAAGGTGAGGAGGTCGATTGTGGAGCGACCTAGCCGGCTGAGGCTGTAGACGACCACCTCGTCGCCGTCGCGGACCCAGCCGCGCATCTCGTCGAGGGCGGGCCGACTGGCCTTCCGTCCTGAGATGCCGGCGTCGACGAATTCGCGGTCGAAGGTTCCGGTGGCTGCTAGGGCGTGACGCTGCATGGCGACGTCCTGGTGGTCGGTGCTGGTGCGGATGTACGCGACGCGTGCCATGAAGTGTCTCCATAACGGTGTCCCAGTTCCCGACAGTTTCGGGACTGTTTAGAGACAGTGTCGCAGGCGGCCGTCCCGATGTGCTAGATATCGGTCGTTTCTGGGATGGACTTCCAGGGATCCTCAGCATGAGGAGCGCCTTTGCATGAGCTTGACCGCCGCGGAGCTGGCTGCCAGCCTGGGCCGGTGCGCAGAGCTTGGGTCCCTCTTTTCGGGCTGACGACGGGCCTCCTCGGCTTCGCGGTCGGTCGAGCGGTGCGACGAGTTGGCGCTCGTCGGTTCGGCGCACTCACGGGCGAGGTTGTCCGAAGCTCCGCATTTTGGGGATCGGTGACGGCTGCCTTCATCGCTGTCGGGGGCATCTACGTCACGTCTCGGTTGACCGCGCGCCGAGAAGAGCAGGCCTTCATTCGTTCGGAGGCCACCCGGTTGGAGTCCTTGCGCCGATCAGCGTACGCAGAGTTGATCTCTCAGGGGCAGCACTGGGTTCGCGTTGGTCGGGGACGTCAGCGCGAGATCAAGCGTCTCGATCGCATCCTCTTCGGTGTTGGTGTCGACTGGCAGCGGGTGTTCGAGGGTGGGACGACCGAGGAGCGGAAGACTGAAGCTCGCCGCCTGCGCCCCCAGCTGGTGGCTGAGCAGCATGAAGACGAGGCTCGGCTCTATGCAGCGGTCGCTGGCGTGCAGCTGGTCACCGACTCGGAACAGGTAAGCAACCTCGCGCTCAACGTGCTTGGCGACGATCCAGAGAGGGCGCTCACCGCCTTCTTGAATGCTGCCCGTGACGAATTGGGCCGTTCCGAACTCCCCCTTGTTGATTTGATCCACGATGACTCGGTAAGGGCTGAAGACGAGACCCAAGGCGAGGACCACGAGTTGGGATCCGGAACCTGAAGTGGCGCGATCGCAAGTTGACCGACAGCTCGAGGATGGGCGAACGGCCTCGAATGGCCCAGGCGTCAACGAGGGAACACACGAGTAAACGATCTACCTGGCTACAGTGTTCGACATACAGGGTAGGCGAATGGGAGCAACGTGCTGTCGGATGGTCGATGGGTGGAGGTCACCCCGTCGAACCATGCGCACGAGCAGGAGGGCCTCCAGATCCTGCGGCAGCTGCTGCCCGACGAGCCGCCCTTCCGGGCCTGGACGAACTTCGAGTTCAAGGACGGCCACGGGCACTGGCACGAGGTGGATGCGTTGGTGCTGGGGCGGCGCAGGCTGCACCTGGTGGAGCTGAAGTACTACTCGGGGCTGCTTCAGGGCACTGACACCGACTGGTTCCGCAGCGGCCATCCGGCGGAGAAGTCACCGCTGCTGCTGGCCCGCCGCAAGGCGCAGCGGTTCGCGTCGAAGATGAAGGAGCAGCTCGTCGCGTTGGAGCGTGAGTTGGGGGTCCAGCCCGGCACCTATGCCCGGCTCATGCCGTGGGTGCAGGAGTCGGTCTTCATCCACCACCCGATGATCCGCAGTGCCCTGGTGGGCAGTGCCGGCATCGGCATCTTCGGGCTGGACGATCACGAGTACCAGACGCACCTGGCTTCGATCTCGGATCGGCTGCTGGAGGAGTCGCAGGGCAAGCCGCAGCTGCCGGACGACATCGTCGGCCACCTGCTCGCCCGCATGGGCCTGGTGGAGCGCCGCGAACTCACCGTCGGCAGCTGGAACCTCTTCGAGCGGCTGGAGCCCACCGAGACCCACCAGGACTGGCTGGCCAATCACATTGCCGTCACCGAGGAGCGCGCGCGGATCCGCTTCCCGATCCTGCACGACAACGACTCCGCCCAGCACATCGCCGACATCAACAAGGTCGTCGACCACGAGTACAAGGTGATGCAGGGCCTGTCCCACGACGGCCTGCTGCGGCCCAAGGAACTGGTCGTGCACGAGGAGCTGGGCCACGGCCTGGTCTTCCCCTTCGACGACAAGGCCGAACGACTGGACCTGTGGCTGGCCCGCCGCGGCCAGACCATCTCGCTGGACACCCGCTTGAGCGTGATCCGGCAGGTCGCCGAGGCGCTGCAGTACGCCCACCGCAACAAGGTGGTGCACCGCGGGCTGAGCCCCTACGCGCTGTGGGTGCGCGAGCGCCCCGACGGTGGCGTGAAGGTGCTGGTGGGGGAGTGGCGCAGCGTCGGCTCGGCCGGCGACCTCGCCACCGCCACCCGTGGTGTCACCGTGCTCCACGCCCAGGGCATCGACGAGGAGGAGGACCAGGAGGCCGTCTTCCAGGCCCCCGAGGGCGTCTGGTCGACCACGGCCAACCGGATCCGGCTGGACATGTTCGGGCTGGGCGCCACCGCCTACTTCGTGCTCACCGGCCACCTGCCGGCCAATGACCGCAATGCCCTGCTGGCGCGGCTGCGAGACCAGTCCGGCCTCGACATCAGCGTCGACCTGCCCGCCGCCTCCACCGAGCTGCGCAACCTGGTGCTGGCCGCCACCCAGGGTGTCCCGTCGCAGCGCACCAGCGACGTCGGCGACATCCTGGAGCTGCTGGCCGCCGCCCAGCGCGTCACGCTCAATCCCGACACGAACCACGCCACCGATCCGCTGGAGGCGCGCCCGGGGGAGTCACTTGACCAGCGCTTCACCCTGGTCCGTCGGCTGGGCGCCGGCTCCACGGCGGTCGGGCTGTTGGTGCAGGACAACCTGGCACGCACCAAGGAAGACAGGGTGCTCAAGACGGCCCTCAACGACGACGCGGCGCGTCGCCTGCAGGCCGAGGCCGACATCCTGCGCGGCATCCGTTCCTCGCACATCGTGCGGCTGGAGGAAGGGCCGCTGCGCGTCGGCGGCCGCGACGCCCTGCTGCTCAGCGACGCCGGCTCCCAGACCCTGGCCGAGGAGCTGGCGCTGCGTCCTCGCCTGTCACTGGACATGCTGGACCGCTGGGGCGACGACCTGCTGGCCGCGGTGGAGGACCTGGAGAAGCTGGGCCTGCACCACCGCGACATCAAGCCCGCCAACCTGGGCATCCAGTCCAAGCGGGCCCGCCACCTGGTGCTCTTCGACTTCTCGCTGTCCTCGGTGTCACCGCGCGCCATCGCGGCCGGCACCGCCCCCTACCTGGACCCCTTCCTGGGCGATGACCGCCCGGTCTACGACGCCGCGGCCGACCTGTATGCCGCCTCGGTGGTGCTCTTCGAGATGGCCACCGGCACCACCCCGGTCTACGGCGACGATCCCTCGGCCCACCCCCGCGCGGTGGCGGCCGACATCACGCTCTCCACCGGCATGTTCGACCCTGCCGTGGCGCAACACCTGCTGGGCTACTTCGCCCGCGCCCTGTCGCGTGACGCCGCCCAGCGCTTCGCCAGCGCCTCGGTGATGCGCGCCCAGTGGCACCAGGCCTTCACCCAGACGGTCACCGTCGCTCCCGACGATGACGACGAACTGGCGGCCCGCGCCGAGCTGACCACGCCGCTCAACCAGGCTGGGTTCGGCCCGCGCATGCTGTCGGCCGTCGAGCAGTTCGGCGTGGACACGGTCGGCGACCTGCTGGCGGTGGACCCGGTGGCACTGATGCGGATCGGCACCTCGGACAACACCCGCAAGCAGGTCCGCGCGCGCGTCAAGCAGTGGATCGCCCGGTTCGGAGACCCCAAGACGCTCGACCTGCAGGCCGAGGCGACGCTGCCGCCGCTGGACGAGATGTACGAGGCGTTGCTGCGGGTGGCGGTCGCCAAGCCGTCCCAGCTGCGCAGCCACGTCGTGCACTGCCTGCTGGGCGACAACTCGCAGGTGGACCCCTTCGCCACCCAGGCCGAGATCACCGCGTCCGCTCCCAAGCCACCGACACTGGCCCGCACCACCCAGCTGATCGCCGACCTGCAGGAGCGCTGGGCCAAGAAGCCGGAGTCGCTGGAGGTGCTGCGCCAGCTGGACCAGCTGATGCGCAGCCAGGTCGAGGCGCTGGGCGGTGTCGCGACCGTCGACGAGCTGACCCGCGCCGTCCTCGCGGCAGTCCCGGGTGGCCTGAAGGACAATGAGGACGAGTTCGTCCGGGCCCGCGGCCTGGTGCGCATCGCGAGCGATCGGCAGCGCAACCTGCAGCGCGCCGACGAGGACAGCTCGGCGCTGGTCTGGCGTCGCCGTGGCCGCACCATGTCACTGGTGGGCTCCGACAGCGCCCTGCTCGACGCGGTCGACCACCTCGGCCAGATCGCCGATGACATCGTCAAGAACACCCCCGACCAGGGCGCGATGGAGACCGTGGTGGTGCCCGCCGAGCGTGCCCAGGAGCAGCTGCGCCAGGCACTGCCCAAGGGCGAGCTGCCCGAGGCCCTGCTGGCAACACCACGGCTGGCCCAGCTGGCGGCCGGGCTCTCCACCATCACGGCAGCCTCAGCGATCGGTGAACTGCACCACCGACGCCTGCAGCCAGCCCGCGCACTGCAGCTCACCCTGGGCACCCTGGCCCCGAGCAGCACGCTCACCACGCCCGACATCACCTCCCGGGTGGCCAACCGCTTCCCGGCCCTGGAGCAGCTGCCGGAACGTCCCCGACTGGACCAGCTTCTGCGCGAGGCCCAGCTGGATCTTGAGTGGAACGAGGGCGCGAAGCGGTTCATCTCCCGCCAACTCACCGACCGCGCCACCGGCCTGGCCTCCCGCCACGCCACCCGCATCTCAGAAGACCTGGCACCGGTCTCCGTCTCCGGCGTCACCGGGCAACGACTGCTGGACTCGCGCCGCAGCCGCTCCTTCCTGGCGCTGGGCGTCGCCGCGCAGCAGCAGGACCGGCTGCACCGCGTGCTGGCCCACGACTTCGAGGCCCACGTCATCGACCTGGCCGCACTCACCCTGGCCCAGCTGAAGCAGGTGGCCTCCGCCGGTGCTCGCCCCATTCCGTGGCAGTTGATCCTCGCCTCTGACGCGGCCGAGCCCGGCAGCCGTGACAGACGCGGCGTGCAGGCCCTGATGGGCCGGGTGGCCGAGGCCGTCCGTCAGCAGCTCGACAAAACCATCGCGGCGCTCCAGGGCAACACTCCGGTGGTGCTGGCCGAGGGCTCGCTGCTGGCCCGCTACGGCCACCTGGACGTGCTCACCCACTGGAACGACCTGGCCGCCACTCGGCCGCAGGCCATCTGGCTGGTGCTGCCGCAGACCCAGTCGAACCGCGGCCCGGTGCTCGACGGACACCCGGTGCAGGGCTCCCCGAACCAGTTCGTCCCGATCGACCCCACGTGGCTCGACATCCAGTGGAACCGCCTGTTCTCCCAGACCCCCGCACCAGACGCCTCAGGAGCGACCGCATGACCGCCACCTCGCAGCTCACCACCGAACTCAAGGCGCTGGTGCTGCGCGTCGAGGATGATCTGCGCCGGCGGCTGGCGGAGGACGCGAATCTCACGAAGCAATGGCAGGACGAGCATCGTGAGGCGAACAAGGCCGAGCGTTCCGCCGCGGCGTGGGAGACCTTCCGTGATGACCGACTGACCCAGGCCGCGGTGAGCTGGGTGCTGACCACCGTCTTCATCCGGTTCTGCGAGGACAACGCGCTGCTCTCGCCGGTGTGGATCGCCGGCCCGCCGGAGCGACGGCAGGAGGCCCTGGATGCGGAGAACGCCTTCTTCCGCGAGTTCCCGACGCTGACCTACCGCGAGTGGATCGGTCAGGGCATCAAGCACCTCGCCGCGCTGCCTGCGACCAAGGGGCTGGTGGCCCCGCCGGCCGCGCTGAACCTGATCGCGCCGTCGGGTGACATGGCGGGCGAGGTGTTGCAGTTCTGGCGCCGCCGCACCAGCGATGGTGAGCTGGTGCACGACCTGCGTGATGAGAGCCTGTCGACGCGCTTCCTCGGTGACCTGTACCAGGACCTGTCGGAGTATGCGAAGAAGACCTTCGCGCTGCTTCAGACCCCGGTCTTCGTGGAGGAGTTCATCCTCGACCAGACCCTCACCCCGGCTCTCGAGGAGCGTCCACTGGAAGGCTTCACGCTGATCGACCCCACCTGTGGATCGGGCCACTTCCTGCTGGGCGCCTTCGATCGCTTTGTCGCGCTGTGGCGCGAGCAGCAGTCCGACCTGCCGGACGACGAGGTGGTGCGCCGTGCGCTGGCGTCGGTCCATGGCGTGGACATCAATGGCTTCGCCGTGGCCGTCGCCCGCTTCCGGCTGACGGTGGCGGCGCTGCAGGCGATGGGCCGCACCTCGCTGGAGGGTGCTCCGGAGCTGGATCTGAACCTGGCCGCGGGTGACAGCCTGCTCAGCTACACCCAGGACACCCTGGTGGAGGAGGAGAACCTCTTCTCCTTCGAGACCGAAGACACCGCCGCGCTGGCCCGCATCCTGGAGCCGCGCCAGTACGACGTGGTGGTGGGCAACCCGCCCTACATCACCGTGAAGGACAAGGCGCTCAACAAGACCTATCGAGCCCTGTACCCGAAGAGCTGCAAGGGCAAGTACGCGCTGTCCGCGCCCTTCATGGAGCGCTTCTTCCAGCTGGCCAAGCCCAAGAATGGCCCGGCTGGCTGGGTGGGACAGATCACCTCGAACTCGTTCATGAAACGCGAATTCGGCTCGCGCCTGATCGAGGAGGTCCTGCCAAGCCTTGACCTTCGGCTGGTCGCCGATACGTCGGGCGCCTACATCCCCGGTCACGGCACCCCGACGGTGATCATCGTGGGGCAAGCCGAGATTCCGACCACCGACACCGTGCGCGCTGTCCTCGGCGTTCGCGGTGAACCGGGCCAGCCCGCCGAACCGGCGAGCGGCCTCGTGTGGCGGCAATTGGTCGAGCAGGTTGAGCACCCCGGCTTCGATGGCGATTTCGTCAGTATCAGCGACCTGCCTCGGGCTTCATTGGCGGCACACCCGTGGAGCCTGAGCGGTGGCGGCGCCACCGACGTCTTGACACATATCGATGCTGCGCACGAACGGTTGGGCCCCCGGGCCTACCGAATCGGAGTGTTCGGCATCATGGGTTCCGACGACTCCATGATGGTGACCCCCAACACGGTCCGGGACCACTCCTTGGAGCCACTGGCTGTCAGGGATCTGGTCATCGGTGAGAACGTGCGCGACTTCGCTGTGACGGAATCGGTACCGACGTGGTTCCCGTACAACGCCAAGCACGAGCTCCAGCCTCTGAGCGCCTTTCCTGGATGGGCGAACCGACTCTGGGTCTGCCGGACGGAACTTGGAGCTCGAGCAACCTTCTCGGGTGGCACGTACTTCTCGGATGGGCGACCCTTCTACGAGTGGCACCAGCTGCCCAAGGATCCCGGGGCACACCAGTGGACGCTCACCTTCGCCTTCGTGGCGACGCACAACCACTTCGTGCTGGACCGGGGCGGGAAGGTGTTCAAGCAGTCCGCGCCGGTGATCAAGCTGCCGGCGGAGGCCACCGAGGACGACCACCTTGCGCTGCTGGGGGTGCTCAACTCGTCGACGGCCTGCTTCTGGCTCAAGCAAAACAGCTATCCCAAGGGCGGTGACCCCGTGGGGCAAGACGGCGCCCGAGTGTCTCAGCAGCCGTGGTCCGATCGGTACGAGTTCACCGGCACCACGCTGAAGGACTTCCCGCTGCCCTCGCGGGTGCCCCTGGAGCGCGGCCGAATCCTGGATCGCCTCGCCAGCGATCTGGCGGCGCACCAGCCAGCCGCGGTTCTCGGGGATCGTCCGCACGTCCAGGCCCTCCACGAGGCGCGGGCTGCGGCCGATGGGCTCCAGCAGGAGATGATCGCGCACCAGGAAGAACTGGACTGGGAGTGCTACCGGCTCTACGGCCTGATCGACGCAGACCTCACCTGCGCTGGAGAGCCGCCGCGGGTCGAGCTAGGTGAACGTGCCTTCGAGATCGTGTTGGCTCGTCGGGTCGCAGCGGGTGAGGCTGACGGGGAATGGTTCGCGCGTCATGGCTCCACCCCGGTCACCGAGATCCCGACACACTGGCCGGAGGACTATCGGGCGCTGGTGCAGCGGCGGATCGACCTGATCGAGTCTGACAAGGCGATCAACCTGTTGGAGCGGCCGGAGTACAAGCGACGCTGGGCGTCGGAGCCGTGGGAGAAGAAGCAGGGGAAGGCACTGCGCACCTGGCTGCTGGATCGCCTGGAGAGCCGGGAGTACTGGTTCGACGCCCAGGGTCGTCCGGCGCCGCGGTCGGTGAATGAGCTGGCCGACCTGGTGGGTCGTGACACGGAACTGGTGAAGGTGCTGCGGCTGTGGGAGGGGCGCGCCGGCGTGCTGCCCAGCCAGTCCCTGCGCAAGCTGCTCGTGCCCGAGGCGGTGCCCTACCTGGCAGCACTGCGGCTCAAGGACACCGGGCTGCGGAAGTTCGAGGCGTGGAAGAAGACCTGGGAGCTGCAGCGGCAGGAAGATGCCGGTGTGGATGTTGGCACCATTCCGGTGCCGCCGAAGTACACTTCGGCCGACTTCCGAAAGACCGAGTGGTGGCAGGCCCGCGGCAAGCTCGACGTGCCCAAGGAGCGCTTCGTCCTGTACCCGGAGGCCGGGCGGTCCACCGACACCAGCGAGCTGTTGGGCTGGGCCGGCTGGAACCACTTGGAGCAGGCGCTGGCGTTGGGCATCATCATCGGCGCCCGGCAGGCCGAGGGCTGGGACGAGGAGCGGCTGGTGCCGCTAGTCGCCGGGTTGGTCGAACTGCAACCCTGGGTGGAGCAGTGGCACGGCGACTACGACCCGACCTACGGCATGAGCATGGCCGAGTTCACCCGCGAGCAGCTGCGCCAGCGCAGCCAGCAGGTTGACAGGACCCTCGACGAGCTGGACGCCTGGCGTCCCGCCCCCACCACCCGCGGCCGCAAGCCCCGGGCCTGACCCATCACCAGCCCAAGGAGCCGGCAATGAGCACCAAGCTCAAGGACGTCATCGACATTCCCGAACGTGTCGAGGCCAACGACTACGTCCTCAAGCTCACCGACTCCGTCGGCAGCGACGCGGTGCGGCGCACCATCGACAACTACGTGGTCACCGACCAGCTGACCGAATCCTTCGACCAGGCCCTCGGGCTGGTGGGCAGCGCCATCCGGGAGCGCGAGAGCAAGGCCGCCTTCCTGGCCGGCTCCTTCGGCTCCGGCAAGAGCCACTTCATGGCCGTGCTGCACGCCATGCTGCGCCACGAACCCGCTGCCCGCGAGAAGGCCGAGCTGGCCCCGGTGATCGCCCGTCACGACGCCGACCTGGCCGGCAGGAACATCCTGCCGCTGGCCTTCCACCTGCTCGACTCCAAGAGCATGGAGGAGGCCATCTTCTCCGGCTACCTGCGTCAGATCCGCGAGCTGCACCCCACCTGCCTGCTGCCTGCGCTGCACCGCTCCGACGGCCTGCTGCGGGACGCCGCCACGCTGCGCCACCGGATGGGCGACACGGCCTTCTTCGAAGGTCTGGGCGGCTCCGCTGACCCCGACGACCCGTGGGCCGACGTGCTCGACGACTCGTGGACCGCCGAGAGCTACGACGCCGCCGTGGCCGCCGCGCCCGACAGCGAAACCCGCCAGAAGCTCGTCACCGCGCTGGTGGAGCGCTACTTCACCCAGGCCAAGGACTCCAACGACTTCATCGACCTGGAGGGCGGCCTGGCGGTCATCGCCACACACGCCAAGAGCCTTGGCCACGACGCCGTCGTCTTCTTCCTCGACGAACTCGTGCTGTGGCTGGCCTTCATGGCGCAGGAGCGGGAACGCTTCGGGCGGGAAAGCCAGAAGCTCACCAAGCTGGTGGAGAGCTCCCGAGGCCGCCGCGACATCCCGATCATCTCCTTCGTGGCGCGCCAGATGGACCTGCGCAAGTGGTTCGCCGACTCCGGCGCCAGCGGCCAGGAACAAGAACTCATCGAGCAGGGCTTCCGCTTCCAGGAGGGCCGCTTCGCCAAGATCACGCTCGGCGACGACAACCTGCCCTACGTGGCCAGCAAGCGACTGCTCGCGCCCAAGGACGCGGCCGCGCAGGCCGTGCTCGACGAGGCCTTCCGTCGCATCGACCGTGACCCGCGGGTGTGGGACGTGCTGCTCGACGGGTCCAACACCGATGACGAGCACCGCGGCGCCAGCGAGGCCACCTTCCGGATGACCTACCCCTTCTCGCCGGCGCTGGTCAGCACGCTGAAGTCGCTGGCCTCGGTGATGCAGCGGGAACGCACCGCGCTCAAGGTGATGCAGCAGATGCTGGTGGACCAGCGCGAGACCCTCACCGTCGACGACGTGATCCCGGTTGGTGACGCCTACCCCTACCTGGTGCAGGGCACCATCGGGCAGGCCATCGACGAGCAGACCGCCCGCCAGTTCCGCAATGCCGACACCCTCTACCTGGAGAAGCTGCGGCCCCAGGTGCTGCAGGCCCACAAGATGACCGAGGAGCAGTTGGCCTCCGGCGCTGAACTGCCCAAGCCGTACCAGGCCGACGACCGGCTCGCCAAGACGCTGTTGCTCAGCGCCGTCGCCCCCAAGGTGCCGGCCCTGAAGAACCTCGACGCGGGCCGCCTCGCCTCGCTGAATCACGGCTCCATCGCCTCGCCGCTGCCCGGCGCGGAGGCACCGATGGTGCTCTCCAAGGTGCGGCAGTGGGCGCAGCGCATCCCCGAGGTGCGGGTCGAAGGGGAGCGGGCTGACGCCACCATCCACGTGCAGCTCACCGACGTCGCCTACGAGACCGTCGTCGACAAGGCCAAGGGTCACGACTCGCTGGAGAACCAGCAGAGCACCGTCTCCAACCTGATCTGCGCCGAACTGGGCCTGGACCCGAGCGCCACCGACATCACCGGCGCCCTGCCCAGCACCGTGATGTGGCGCGGCACCCAGCGCCCGACGGAGATCATCTTCGGCAACGTGCGCCGCAGCGACTGGCTGCCCGACAGCTACTTCGAGCCCGCCCAGACCGGTGCCTGGCGCCTGGTGGTCGACTACCCGCTCGACGAGGGCAACTTCTCCTCCACCGAAGACCTGGCCCGGGTGGAGCGGCTCAAGGAGCAGGGCCTGCAGGCCTACACCCTGGTCTGGCTGCCCAGCTTTCTCTCCGAGAGCAAGCGCATCGAGCTGCGTCGGCTGGGCGTGCTCGACTGGCTGCTGGAGAACGACAAGCGCTGGCGCGACCACTCCGACCACCTCAGCGAGGCAGACCGGGCCTCCGCCCGCGCCATCCTCGCCGCGCAGCGCGACAGCCTGCGCGCCGGCCTGCGCGAGACCCTGAAGCAGGTATACGGCATCACCGAGGCCCAGCCGGGCGTCATCGACCCGGCCGAGCGCACCCCGCGGCTGATCAGCTCCTTTGACCCGGTCTACGCCCCCGACGGTGTCTCAGGCACCGGCTTCCAGACCGCCAAGGACTCGCTGCTGCGCGGCGCCTACGACGCCACCTACCCCGACCACCCGAAGTTCGTCCCCGAGGACGAGCCGGTGAAGACCAGCGAGCTCAACCTCGTCGCACAGCACCTGGTGCGCGCCATCGACAACCCCGACCGTCGCGTCGAGCTGGTCGGCGACAAGCGCGCCGTGCGGCGCGTGGCCAATGTGCTCAAGACCGGCCATGCCGCCGAGACCCACTTCCTGTTCGGCGACGAGCACTTCGGCGACTGGGGCACCATCATCGAGAAGGGCGTCGCGCTGGCTGGGGCCGACCGCAAGCCCGTCTCGGTGGGGGCGCTCCGCCAGATCCTGGACCGGGTGGAACCCGCCCGTGGCCTCACCGACCCGATGAAGGACCTGGTGATCATCGCCTGGGGCCTGCTGCGGCAGCGTGCCTGGTTCAAGGACGGGGCGCCGCTGACCGACCAGCAGCCGCGACCCGGGTCGCTGACGCCGGGCATGGAGCTGCGGCCGCTGGAACTGCCCGAGAAGGCCGACTGGGACCTCGCGGTGCGCCGTGCCGGGGCCATCTTCGGCATCCACGCCCAGCCCTACCTGACCCCGCCGGTGATGGCCAAGCTCGCCAACGACGTGAAGCAGAAGGCCACCCAGCTGCGACCTGCCGCCTCGTCACTGGTCACTGAACTCGGCACCGCCGGCCACCGGCTCGGCGTCGAGCCCGGCAAGCGGCTCGCGATCGCAGCCAACGCACACGAACTGGTGAAGACGCTCGCCCCGCTCGACGGGCTGATCCTGGTGCGGACGCTCGCCTCCTTCGACCTCAAGGGCACCGAGCAGGCCACCGGAACTTCGCTCGCCACCGCGGAGGCGACGGCCGCCAAGATCCGCGACCTCAACTGGGACCGGCTGATGGGCATCCTCGACAACGGACAGGCCAGGCCCACCGAGATCCGCACCACGCTGCTGGCCGCCTTCGGCAACGACGAGTTCGCCACCGCCCTTGCCCCGGCGCTGCGGCGGGCCGAGAACGATGCCATCGACTGGGCCGTGTCGGTGCAGCCGGTGGTGCCCAATCCCGAGCCCCACCCCGTCGATTCGAGGTCGAGCCCCGCTCCGATCACGGATCCCAACGTGGTGCCCCTGGTCGACGTGACGTCCACCGCCGGCGTGGATCACGTCTTCACCGCGAGCAGTGGGCAATCGCAGACGATCCTGCAGCAGCTAGAGGCCTTCCTGCGGGCCCATCCCGGCAAGGAGGTCACCGTCCGGTGGGACCTCAAGCGTTGACCGGGACCACCGGCGCCACCATCACCCCCGCGGTGATCCGCGGCGAGATCGACAAGGCCGTCAGCAAGGACTACGGCACCCGGCCCGGGGACGCCCCGGTGATGGCGCTGCGCGCCGTCCCGGAACCGTCGCTGCAGCAGGACTTCACCTACCGGGTGGCCGGGCGCGAGATCACCGTCAAGGTGCGGCCCTGCGTCTCCTCGCTGGCCGCCCTGGAAGCCCTGCAGGAACGAGGTGAAGGCACCTGGCTGGTGGTCATCACCGACCGGCCAGACGAAGACCTCGGCGCCGGGGTGCTCGCCCACTTCATCGACGCCCGGGTGCGCGGCATCGACCCCTGGCAGAGCGCCTGGCTCATCTTCGGCGCCCATGGCGTCGACCGGTCATTGGCGCACCTGCCCAATGACCGCGCCATCGCCGAAGGCCTGATCGCGCTGCACCATGCAGACGAACTGCAGGCCGACGAACTGCAGGCCGACGAACTGCCGGCTGGCGGGTCGGACGAAACAGTGGTCGCCGACTGGCCGGCCGCCCCTGCCGGAGTGCTCACCCGCGACCATGCACTGGGCGCCGTAGCTCGACGTCGTCTCGGCCTGCCCACCGGCACCATCGACGGGCTGGCCGTGGCCCGGTGGACCACCGACGAGCACGCCCTGGCTCGTATCGCCAGGCTGCGCACCGAGGGCGGCGACGCGCTCACCTCGGCCACCCTCACCTGGCTGGCCGGCCGCACCGGCCCCGCCGCACCCGTGGTCACCGCCCACCTCCGGGAGGCACACCTGGGCCGGCTGGTTCCCCTCGGACTGGTGGTGGACCTGCTGCGCAAGGTCGCGGCGCGCGACGATGCCATCCATGCGCCGGCTGCCCGCGCCGCCCTGGAACGACTGGCCACCACCACCAACCCGGAGCTGCGCACCACCAGCATCGCCGACGCGCTGGGAACCCTGTCCGCCATGGTCACCCAGGACCTGCTCGACAGCGATGCCGGACGCGCCACCGGCCATCGCATCGTGCTGCAGGCCGACGAGATCCTCACCGGGCTTGACGCTGACAATCTCGCCATCTTCTCCCCGCTGCTGCGCAGCGGCCTGCGAGCCCGCATCCGCGAGTTCAGCCGCCACCTGGCCGACCCCGACCTGACCCAGCTCGAACTGGCCTGGCTGGAGGTCACCCGGCACAGCCTGGCCCGCGGCCAGCAGCTACGCCGAGATCCCGACCTCGAGGCCTGCCACGCCTCCCTGCGGCTGGCCCGCTGGCTCGCCACCGACGACCAGCCCGTCACGACCGTGGCCCAGGGCGCCAAGCGCCAGCTCGCCGTCGACAGCTGGGTCGACTCCGCCCTGCACGACGCTGCCCACGGCACCGAGGACGTGGATGCGGCCGTCGCACTGCGAGACCTCGTGTCACGAGCCCGCGCACGCAGGGCCGCACACGACCAGCAGTTCGCCGAGGCGCTGGTGCTCTCCACCGCCAGCCAGGATGGCCTGAACGGCCCATTCCCCGGGGACGGCGATTCGGTGTTGCCGCTGGAACGCGTCGTGGAGACCGTGGTGGTGCCGCAGGCCAAGCAGCAGCCGGTGCTCTTCCTGGTGCTCGACGGGCTCAGCGGCCGCGTCGCCGCCGAGTTGCTCGACGAGCTGCTCGACCGCCCCGACGGGTGGAGCGAATACCTGCTGCCCGGCCACCAGCGCCGAGCCGCCGCCATCGCAGTACTGCCGACGCTCACCACGGTGAGCCGCACCTCGCTGCTGTGCGGGCAGCGAATGACGGGCAGCCAGACCACCGAGAAGCAGCTGCACCCGCAGCTGGTCGCCTCGCTGGGCGGCGGCCATGCCGCGATCTTCCACAAGAAGCAGCTCGACACCTCAGCCGACGGCTACCAGCTGGCCAGCGACGTGACTGAGGCCGTCCGCGACGTCAACGGCACCCCGGTGGTCACCTGCGTGCTCAACACCGTCGATGACGCCCTCGACCGCAGCGACCCGGGCGGCATGCGCTGGGCCTCCGACGACATCAAGCACCTGCGGCCCCTGCTGACTGCTGCTGCAGCGGCCGGCCGGGCCGTGATCATCACCTCCGACCACGGCCACATCGTGGAGCGTCGAGCCGGTTCGCAGTTGCCCGGCATCACCAGCGAGGGCGGTCGGGTGCGCAGCACCGAGCCGCCGGCTGGCCAAGGCGAAGTCCTGGTCGACGGGCCCCGCGTCGTCGGTGGTCCCAAGATCCTCGCCGTCTCGGAGGTGCTGCGCTACGGACCGCTCAAGGCCGGCTACCACGGCGGGGCGGCACCTGCCGAAGTGGTGGTGCCGCTCGTCCTGATGGCGCCGCTGGGGGTGCAGCTCGCCGGCTGTGCGCCCGCCGTCTCGCAGCACCCCGACTGGTGGGATGCGCCCCTCAGTATCCAGCCCAAGGCCGCCGTGGCTGCACCCGTGCCGGCGCCTGCCGAGCAGACCCTCTTCGACGAGGTCGAGCCGGTGGTCGCCCAGCCCGCGACGCTCGGAATCGGGGCGCGCGTGGTCGCCAGCCCGGTGTGGTTGGCGCAGCGCCAGATTGCGGGCCGCATCGTCATCACCGACGACCGGGTCGCTGCGCTCATCGACCGCCTGGCCGGGGTGCCCGACCAGCGGCTCCCCGCACCGGTGGTGGCCCAGACCCTGGGTGTACCGGAGCGCAGCTTCGTCGGGGCCTTTGCCCAGTTGCAGAAGCTGCTCAACGTGGAGGGCTACGCCGTGATCCGCAATGACGCTGGCAGTGTGGTGCTCGACACCGACATCCTCGCCGAACAGTTTGGGGTGTGACATGAGCGTCTCTGCTCGCCGCCGCCGCGAGGTCATCGACGCCCTGCGCCGCGGCACCGTGCCTGCGCAGGGCCTCGACCTGCTCGCCGTTGGGCTCGACCCCTTCCAGACCGCCCTCGACGAGGAGATCACCACCGTCGCCGCCGGCGGTTCGGTCTTCAAGGCGATCCGCGGGGAGTACGGCACCGGAAAGACCTTCTTCACCCGCCACCTGGCCGAGAAGGCCCTGGCCAAGGGATTCGCCACCGCCGAGGTCCAGATCAGCGAGACCGAGACCCCGCTGCACAAGCTGGAGACGGTCTACCGTCGCATCACCGAGTCGCTGCGCACCGCCTCCATGCCGCCCAGCGCCTTCCGCGGTGTGCTCGACGCCTGGCTGTTCGCTCTCGAGCAGGAGGCCGCCCAGACCAGCGGCAGCGATGACGAGGACATCATCGACGCCGCCGTGAACCGCATCCTTGAAGAGCGGCTGGCGGCCGTATCCACGCGCACCCCCGCCTTCGCCCAGGCCTTGCGCGGCTACCGTGAAGCCGTGGTGGCCGGTGACCTCGCCACCGCCGACGGACTCGCCGCCTGGCTCGGCGGGCAGCCCTCGGTGGCGGCCAGCGCCAAGCGCAGCGCCGGCATCAAGGGCAACCTCGACCATTTCGGCGCCATGAGCTTCCTGCAGGGACTGCTGCTGGTGCTCCGCGACGCCGGGCACCCCGGCCTGCTGGTGGTGCTCGACGAGGTGGAGACCCTGCAGCGGATTCGCGGCGACGTGCGCGACAAGGCACTGAACGCATTGCGCCAGCTCATCGACGAGGTGGACTCCGGCCGCTACCCGGGGCTGTACCTGGTGCTGACCGGCACCCCAGCCTTCTTCGAGGGGCCGTCCGGCGTGCAGCGGCTCGCCCCGCTGGCCCAGCGACTGGCCACCGACTTCTCCACCGACGCCCGGTTCGACAATCCGCGCGCCATCCAGATCCGGCTCGGCGGCTTCACCCAGGCCAAGCTGGTCGAGGTGGGCATGAAGGTGGTCGAGCTCTTCGCCGACGGTGCCGGCGACCCGGAGCGGGTGCGCCGGGTGGTCGACCAGGCCTATGTGGCAGACCTCGCCGCTGCCACTGGCGGCAGGCTGGGTGGGCAGGTGGGCGTCGCGCCCCGCATCTTCATCAAGAAGCTGGTGGGCGAGGTGCTCGACCGCGTCGACCAGTTCCCCGACTTCGACCCCCGCCGCGACTACGCCCTCACCGTGCGCACCGACGAACTCACCGACGCCGAACGAGCCGCCATGGGCTCGCTTCCGCCGGCCCCGGCCACCAGCGTCGACGACATCGACCTGACGCTGGACGAGTGAGGTGGGCGGCTTCGAGCGGCTGACGCCGTCGCTGCAGCACCACATCGTCAACGACCTCGGCTGGCCCTCGCTGCGGCCCCTGCAGGAGCAGGCGATCGAGCCGCTGTTGGCAGGCCACGATGCACTGCTGCTGGCACCCACCGCAGGCGGCAAGACCGAGGCTGCGTTGTTCCCGCTGCTGACGCGGATGACCACCCAGAACTGGCAGGGCACCTCGGTGCTCTACATCACCCCGCTCAAGGCGCTGGTGAACAACATCCAGTTGCGCGCCGAGCGCTACACCGCCTGGCTGGGACGCACCTCGGCAGTGCGCCACGGCGACACGACAGCTGGGCAGCGCAAGCGCATGCTGCTCGACCACCCCGATGTGCTGCTCACCACGCCCGAATCAATCGAGGCAATGCTCATCTCGACCACGACTGACCCGCGGGCCATCTTCGCTGGGGTTCAGGCCGTCGTCATCGACGAGATCCACGCCTTCGCCGGAGACGACCGGGGATGGCACCTGCTCGGCGTGCTCCAACGACTGGAAGACCTGGTCGGGCACCCGCTGCAGCGCATCGGCCTGTCCGCCACGGTGGGCAATGCGGACTGGCTGCTCGGCTGGCTGCAGGGCAACAATCGCGCCAAGGGCATTCCCGGGGTCCTCGTCAATCCGACCGTCGCGGTGAGCGGCCCGGAACCCGACGTGCAGCTCGACTTCGTGGGCAGCCTCGCCAACGCAGCGAAGGTGATCGCCGGCCTGCACCACGGCGAGAAGCGGCTCGTCTTCTGCGAGTCCCGGCGCCAGGTGGAGGAGCTGGCCGAGCGACTGGGCGGGCTCGGCGTCACCACCTTCGTGTCCCACTCGTCAGTGTCCCAGGAGGACCGGCGACGTGCCGAGGAAGCCTTCGCCCAGGAGCGCGACTGCGTCATCGTTGCCACCTCCACGCTGGAGCTCGGCATCGACGTCGGCGACCTCGACCGCGTCGTCCAGGTCGGCTCCACTCGCACCGTGGCCTCACTTCTGCAACGGCTGGGCCGCACCGGACGACGCCCTGGCACCGTCCGCAACATGCTGGTGTTGGGCATCAAGGACGACGACTTCCTGCGCGCCGCCGGCATCGCCTTGCTGTGGGGCGAGGGCTACGTCGAGCCCCTGGTGCCGCCGCCTGAACCGCTGCACATCATCGCGCAACAGGCACTGGGCATCACCATCCAGCAGGGGACGTTGGGCCAGGCTGAGCTGGTGGCGCGACTGCGCGGGTTGGGCTGGGTGGACGGCGCCCTGGTGGAGCGGATCGTGCAGGGCCTCGAAGAGCTGGGCCACCTCGACCGCGACGGCCACCTGCTGTTCATCGGGCCGACGGCGGAACGGCGCTACGGCAGGACCTACTTCCGCGACCTGATGGCCGTGTTCACCGCTCCGCCCCAGTTCCTGGTGCTGCACGGGCGCGCCGACATCGGCTTCCTCGACCCCTTGACGCTGCTGCGGAAGGTGGACGGACCGCGGTTCATCACGCTGGGCGGACGACCGTGGCGGGTGACGCACATCGACTGGTCGCGTCGCCGCTGCTGCGTGGAGCCGGCCGACCACGGGGGAGTGGTGCGCTGGCAGAACTCCCTCCCGATGGACTCGCTCGAGCTGTGCGAGGCCATGCGGCGTGTCCTGCTGGGAGCCGATCCTGCGGGGGTGCGCCAGTCCCAACGCGCGGCGGCGGCGCTGGCACGGCTACGCGACGAGCGCGCCGAGGAGGTGGACGCCCACTCGACGCGCGTCGTGCAGCGCGAGGCCGATGCGCGCTGGTGGAACTGGGCCGGGGGCCGGCGCAACATGGTCCTCGCCACCGCCTTGGGCCGAGTCAACCCCGGCTTGATGGACGGCAAGGTCACCTTCGGCGACGCCTGGATCGGCCTGCGTGCCGGAACGACGCTGGGCATGGTGCAGGAGGCCCTGGTGCTGGCACGCCTCGAATACGGTGCCGAGTTCGAGGACATGCCGCTCGATATCGACGACGATGCGATCGCCGGCCTCAAGTTCTCCGAGCTCCTGCCAGATGTTCTCGCTCGGTGGGAGCTGGACCGCCGTCTCCGTGGTTGACGCGTGGCCGAGCTGTGTCCCACGTTCCCTATTTGGGCCACTGCCGGGCCATCTGCTGACCGTTCGCCAGGCCGAGCAGGCCGAGAGTAGCTGCCTCCAGGTACGTGCACCTGCTATGGCGCCAGGCAGGCGTTAGCACGCGATGCCCCACACGATTAACGCCATCGACCAGGCCCGATCGGTCCGAACTGTCGACTATGGTCGGCTGGCCGGTCCTTCTGTAGTCCGTCCCGCCCGCCGGGGAGGACTGCCTGCCGGCGGGCGGGGTGACGGCGCCGTTGCTCGGGGGTGTCCCACAGGCCCACCGGGTGGGCCACCCGCGGATTCTTTTACCTTCAACGGATTCAGCCAACGCGGTGGCCCTGGTGGCCCTGATTTTCCATTGTTCCCAGCTACGCTCACCTACGTCCCCTCACGTCGCCTGCTAGTAGAAGCTCCTCTATAGGAGATCCAGAGCCACCAGGGCCACCGGGTGGCGCTTTTCGTTGTGTACAAGGGCATCGAGCGGTGGCCCTGGGCCTAGCGGAAGGGGCACCGGAGGGCCACCAGGGCCACCGGGTGCCCAGGCCGTATCTCGCGTACGGGGGCTCATAGCCTGGGCTACGTGCACCGCACCTAGTCAGAGTCCTGTTATGTTCGCCGGTCTTCGAGCATGAAGAAGCCCCCGCCTGAGATCGCAGACGGGGGCTGGTGGGTCAGTCGACGCGCTCCCAGACCGTCTTGTGCTTCACGTTCCCGATCTTGGCCGGAGCGCCCAGGCGGCGGTAGTCGTTACGGCGGTTCATCGCGTTGGTGATCTTCGTCTGGGTGGCCTTGTCACGCACCAGGTTGACATCACGCAGCTCCGGGACCTCCCGCACCAGGATGGCCGGGGCCAGACGCCCGGTCTCCTCCTCGTCAGCGTCAGCCAGCCACCGGTCGATTGCGTCGCCGACGGGGTCGAACATGTTGACCAGCCGCACCTGGTCGGCCTGGGCCTCGAAGCTGCTGGAGTAGTCCATCCGCTCGCCGCGCCTGTAGCGGTCCCGGGCCTCGGCCAGGAGCAGGTCCATGAAGTCGCGGGTGAGGCGGTCAGGGCTGATTGGTGCGGTGACCTCCAGGGGCCAGTAGCGGCGGGCTCCGTCGGTCTCCATGAGGAACTGGGCGTCGTTGGTGGTGCCCGCCACCACAAACTGCCGGAGGTGCCGGTGGTCCATCCTGCCGTAGGGCGCTCGCCAGGTGTCCTCGCGTCCCGTCAGGAAGGCCTTCAGGGCGGCCACGTCGGCCTTGCGGGTGATGCGGTCCATCTCGTCCAGCATCACGATGGCGGCCCGGTGAGCGCGCGCTAGTGCGTCCTTCTGCTGGCCGGTGTCCGGGACGGCGTCCAGCTCGGCCAGCATGCCGTCCGGCGCGAGCGCGCGGAACCAGGACGACTTGCGCACGCCCGGCACGCCCCACAGCACCAGCATGCTGTCGACCTGGCAGCCGGGCCGGTAGGCCCTGTCCATCATCGCCAGGAAGAAGTTCAGCAGCACCTGGCGGCTGTAGGGGGTGTCCGCCACGCTGTCGATGCACGTCGGGATCCGCTCGACGCCATCCCAGGCCGGGAGCGCGTCCAGGTGGTCCCGCCACGGGCTGTAGGAGTTGTCGCCCGCCCGACGCACGACGGCGTCCGTGCACTCCTCCTTGGTCAGCGCCCTGGTGCCGGGGCCGAAGTAGCCCTTCAGCTTGTCCTGGACGCGCACCAGGTCAGCGTCGGTCACCTCGGGTGAGAGCCCGGCGGCGCTGCTGGAGGATCGCCACGGGGGCAGGTGCCGCCAGCTTAGGAAGCCGCCCATGGTGTTGGTCGCCAGGTGCTGCACGACGTCGTCGTGCTCCATGACGGAGGCCAGGTTTCCGGTGGTGCGCTCCAGGAAGCCCTTGTCGTTGCGGGCCAGCTGCGCCAGCCAGTCCTGGTCTTCCTGCTCGTCCTGGGGGCGCTTCTTGCCGTCGGCCAGGGCCTCGACGTCCACACGCTTGCCGTAGCCCGTCAGCGGGTCGGTGAACTCCCAGGCGACGGCGTGTGGGAGCTTGGCCAGCCACTTGTCCGGGACTGCGTCGCGCATCTCCTGGGGGACGACGTCCTCGAAGATCTCCCTGGCCTCCTCCTCGGAGTAGGGCTCGAACTCCTGGCCGTCCTTCGTGGTGGGGGTCAGCGTCAGGCCGCCGATCTTCAGCGCGGCGATGGCCACCAGCATGTCCCAGCCGTAGCCACGCGCGTCCCGCTCACCGACGGCCATCTGGGCGTGCTGGGCGTACTCCTCGCGCATCTCCTCCAGGCGCCTGTCGACCCGCGACTGGGGCACGGGCTCGCCCTCCTCTCCGGTCACCTCGTAGTCGCGGCTCGGGCCATGCTCGCGCGCCTTGTCGCGGATCTCCTGGGGCATGTTCGCCAGGGTCCCGGCGACGTCCAGCGGGCGTGTCCCCCCGTGGCGCACCTGGTACTGGTCGCCCTTTTGGCGGGCCGGGAGCACCCACAGGTGGCCTTCCTCCAGGCTGGCCTTGTCGACGCACCCACCGTCCTGCTGAAGCTGCAGTCCCAGCTGGTCGACGAGCCACAGCACCAGGCAGCCGCACTGCCCGCCCTGTGAATGATCATCTCAGGGTGGATCCTGGTTGGTGCTCGAACGGATTGGCCGATGGGTCCGGGCGATGCCAGACGCTCACCCGGTGCCTGGCTCGAACAGAGCCCTGTCCCCGGATAGCCCCGGGCCCGAGCCGATGCGCGAGGCTCCGGCGAACCGGCCGGCGAGGACCCCGGCCTTGAACGGACCCATGGCCTCGAACGATGTGAACAGCGCCATGCCGAGCCCCGCCTGTGCTTGGATCACCGGATGGATGGCAACAGCTCGCAGCTCCTCGCGACCCGGTGTCGCCGTTGGTGCGCGGTGGTCCTCGTGCTCACCCTGGGGCAGCTGGTGCTGGCTCCCTTGTCACCGTGGTGGTCGAACTTCGCGGGCAAGGCCTTCGCGGCCCGGCTGGTCGCCTATCCGGTGATGATGCTGGCCCTGCCGCTGGTGCGCCGGCTGCGGTACCCGTGGGCCGGGGATGCGCTCGGCTGGCGGGCCTCGGCCTTCGTCATGGCGCCCTTCCTGGTGGACGTGACGGGCAACAGCCTGGATCTCTACGACCGCGTCGTCTGGTGGGACGACCTGTGCCACTTCCTGAACTGGTTCCTGCTGATGTCAGGCCTCGGCCTGCTGCTCGACCCGCGACGCCTGGCGCCGCGACTGGTACGCTTCCTGGCCATCACCGGGCTCGGGGCGATGCTCGCGATCGTCTGGGAACTGGGGGAGTGGGCCAGCTTCATTCGCTTCGGCACCGAACTCACGACGGCCTACACCGACACCCTGGGTGACCTGTGCCTCGGAACCTGCGGCGCCGCCCTCGCGGGCTGGCTGATCGTGCGCGACTCAAGCGATCTCAGCGCGGCTGACGCTGGGTGAGGCCACGCGGGCAGACGGCCGGTGCTGCCGTGCCTCGCACCGGCCGCTTGGCGGCTGTCAGTTCGAGGGCTCCCAGGGGGTCACGAACTGGTTGGCGGGGCGCCCTTCGATGGTGGCCATCAGCGAGGCCGCATCGGCACCGTCGATCTGCTCGCGGATGATGTCGGCATGCCCGGCATGACGGGCGAACTCCTCGATGTGGTGCACGTACAGGTAGCGCAGGTGCGCCGGCTGCGGCTCGTCGAGCCCGTACCAGGGCATCGGGCCCACGGGAAGCACCGCGTCCAGCTCCCCGCCGCGGCACATCTCCAGATACTCCTCGCGCACCTCGTCGAAGCGCTGCAGCAGGGCCTCCAGGGTCTCGGCCTCGGTGGGCTCGAAGCTGGCGTAGAAGTCCTGGTCAGCCTCCTCTGCCTTCCGCAGGCCAGCCCCCACGAGCGATTGCAGCATCGCGTAGGTGACGTGCTTGAGGATGCCGGACAGGCTCAGCGCGCTGCGCAGCGGCCGCAGCCGGGCCTGCTCGTCGCTCAGGCCGTGGACAGTGCCGCGCACACCGTCGAGCTGCGCGGCCAGCGAGCTGCACAGCGTCTCACGCTCGTCGTGGATCTCGGGCAGGTACATGTCGGTCTCCTTGGTCGGGCCCGTGCCGGGCGTCGTGGAACCACAGAACCAAGCCATCCGGACAGAATGTGTCCGCTGCCTGCGCCAGACTGGGCTCATGTCCCGGACCACCCACCGAGTGCTGCGCCTGCTGGCGCTGCTGGAGTCTCGCAGGTGCTGGCAGGGCCACGAATTGGCCGATCGGCTCGAGGTCACCGAACGCACGGTGCGGCGCGACGTGACCCGGCTACGGGAGATCGGCTACCCGGTGGAGGCGGATCGTGGTCTGGACGGCGGCTACCGGCTGGGAGCCGGACGACGTCTGCCGCCGCTGATGCTGGACGACGACGAGGCGGTGGCTCTGGTGGCCTGCCTGCGAATGGCCGCCCTGCAGGGACAGGACGCCATGGGGGAGGCGGCGCTGCGGGCGCTGGCCAAGCTCGACCAGGTGCTCCCGCCGCGGCTCCGCGCCCTGGCCACGGCGCTCGACGAGGCCACCGGCAGCCTGCCGCGCACCCGCCCCGCTGTGGACTGGCAGGTGCTCTCCGCGCTGGCCACGGCCCGTCGTGACCAGCACGTGGTGCGCTTCCGCTACACCAAGCCCGACGGCTCGCAGTCGCTGCGTGAGGTCGAGCCGGCCCGGCTGCTCACCCAGGGCGAGCACTGGTATCTGCAGGCGCACGACCGGGACCGCGACCAGTGGCGCGTCTTCCGTGTGGACCGGATCGACCAGCTGCAGACCACCACCTGGCGCTGCGCCGTGCGCGTGCCACCGCCACCGGGCTTCGACTGCCCGTTGTCCTCGCGCTACCCGTGCGTGGTGGCCGTCGAGCTCGCCGTCGACGCGGACCGGGCGGCCGCGCGCATCCCCGCCGCCCACCGCGAGGGCCTGGAGCCCACGTCCGCGGGCTGCCGGATGCGGGTCGGGGGAGCCGACTGGGACACTCTGGCCTGGCACCTGATGTGGGTGGCGCGAGACCTCGGCGTGCCCTTGGTGCTGACCGACGACGAGCCCACAGACCAGCTGCGCCGATCCCTGGACGCCGTGGCCGAGCAGGCGCGGCAGGCCTCTGCTTCCCCGGGGAGGGGATCCGGGCAGCCCGCCCACTGACGCCGGGCCACCCCGTCGGGCCGAGGCGGCGACGAAGGGGTTCCGGCCGTCAGCCGGAACCCCTCGTCGTGCTCGGATGGTCAGCGGGCTGGAGCCGCCGCGGGCATCAGTTGGCCAGGATCAGCTTCACCCCGTAGTAGTTGGCGGCGTCCACCACGGGCTGGACGTAGGAGGTGCCGCTGGAGGTGTAACCGGTGTTGTAGCCGCCGCAGCTCTGCTGGGTCGGGCCGCCGGAGGTCATGCCCTGGGCCAGGTCGCCGACACCGATGTAGGCGCCGCCGGAGTCGCCCTGCTCGGTGCACACGGTGGTGGTCATCAGGCCGCTGGCGGTGGTGCCGTTGCCGTAGTTGACGCTGGTGCCGTAGCCCTTGATGGAGCCGCAGGTCCAGCCGGTGGTGCGCCCGGACTTGCACAGCTGGGTGCCCACGGCGTTCTTGCTCATGCCCTTGACGGCGTAGTAGCCGTCGAAGCCCCGCGAGTCCACCCAGCCGTAGGGGGTGTCGTCGGCGTCGATGTCCACCAGGCCCATGTCGATGCTGGCCTGGCCGGTGTGGAAGCGGGTGTGCAGGATGCTGCCGACGTGGACGCCCTCGGAATTGGTGACCTGCAGGCTGGTGTTCTCGATGCAGTGGCCGGCGGTGAGCATGACGGTGTTGCCATTGGACTGGGTGCCCATGAAGCCGTTCGAACAGGCCGACATCCGGTTGCTGCCGTCGTTGAGGGGCATGATCATGTCCTGGCCGGCCAGCACGTCGGCCTGGACGCTGTTCTGGCGCCCGGACACGACGCTGACCTCGGCGTCGGCCTTCAGGGAGCGGGCCAGGGAGGAGGGGGCCTGGTCGGTGAGGGTCACCTGGACCTTGCCGGTGGTGATGTCGGGCATCACGGAGGCGACGTAGGCCTTGCCGCGGTGGGCGGTGGCGATCCGGTCGGCCTTCTTCTGCAGCGCGGCGGCGCCATGGCCGATGCGCACGCCGAGCCCGGCCTGGCGCACGGTGGCGGCGTGCTTGCCGTTGGGCAGCACGGCCACGAGCTGGTTGTCGGCGTCGAGGTAGGAGCCGTCGACGGTGATGCCGGAGGCCTGGAGCTTGTCGAGGGTGGCCTGCTGGCTGGCCTGGCGGGCCAGGTGCTGCTTGGCCTGGGCCTCGGTGAGGTGGCGGGTGGCCATGGCGTAACCGACCATCGCCTCCTCGTAGGTGCTGGGGTTGCGGTAGTCGGCATCGGCGTGGGCCGGGCTTGCGCCAAGCACGGGCAGGGCAACCAGGCCAAGGATGGCGGTGGTCACGATGGACTTGTTCATGTCTTCCTCCACAGGAGTTCGGGGGTGTCCCGTGGCCCACGTCCGCGGGCCGTGGCCAGTGGAACCGAGCCGGGCAGGCCCCCGCAACAGGCGCGGGAATGCCTGTGTGGCTGGGTAGAGCGTTCAAGCCGGTGCCCACTAGGCGAACTGAACCGAAATCAGTTGAACGTTCCACGCAGACAGTCGTTAAGAGGGCCCGCCGGATGGCATTCAGTTGCCATCACGTCCACTCCTAAACAGCACCCGGGGCCGTCGTCAGCCCGGCTCAGCCGATCCGGTCGTCGCCCTCGCGGTGCACCCGGAACCAGTGATGGTCGTAGCCCGCCACCTCCAGGTCCAGGACATCGACATCCGCGACGATGCAGCGATCCGAGAGCAGGTCCACCAGGCTCAGGATCGCGGGACGACCGCTGGCCGTCGGCTCCAGGTCGAGCCGCACCGTGGTGGCCTCGGGGGAGAAGTTGTGCACCGCCACCAGGCTCCAGTCGTCCACCTGCACGGCATGGGCCAGCACGTGGTTGTCGGAGCAGCGCAGTTCGGTGTAGTCCCCGAAGCCCACCTCCGGTGACTGGCGGCGCACGCGCACCAGCTTGCGGATGAAGCGCCACAGCGAGTCAGGGTCGCGCCGCTGGGAGGCGACGTTGACGTGCTCGGGCCCGTAGCCGCCGCCGGGCAGCGGGCGCACCAGTCGCGAGGGCCTGGCGGTGGAGAAGCCGCCCAGTGGCTCGTCATTCCACTGCATCGGGGTGCGCACCGCATAGCGACCCTCGACGTCGAGGTTCTCGCCCATCCCGATCTCCTCCCCGTAGAACAGCGTGGGGGTGCCGGGCAGGCTGAACATCAGCGAGTAGGCCATCTTGATACGGCGTGGGTCGCCCTGAAGCATGGTGGGAAGCCGTCGGCGCAGGCCGCGCTCGTAGATCTGCATGTCCGGGTCCGGGCCGAAGGCCTGGAAGACCTCCTGGCGCTCGCTCTCGGTGAGCTTGTCCAGGGTGAGCTCGTCGTGGTTGCGCACGAAGTTCGCGTACTGGCTCACCACGTCGGTCTCGGGGCGTCGACGCAGCGCCTTGGCCAGCGGCCGGGCGTCCTGGCGGGCGAGCGAGAGCCAGAAGGCCTGCATCCCGATGAAGTCGAACTGCATCGTCAGCTCGTCACCGTCGCTGCCGCCGAAGAACTTCTTCTGCTCCGCGAAGGGCACGTTCACCTCGCCCAGCAGCACGATGTCGGCACCCTTGCGCTGGCAGAAGGACCGCAGGTGGCGCAACGCCTCGTGCGGGTCGTACTGGAACCTCGACTCCTCGGCGGGCAGGTCGTCGCGGGAGAACATGAAGGGCACCGCGTCCACCCGGAAACCGGAGACGCCCAGCTGCAGCCAGAAGCCCATCACCTTGGTGATCTCCTCGCGCACCACCGGGTTGGCGACGTTCAGGTCCGGCTGCTGGCGGTAGAAGTTGTGCAGGTAGTACTCGCCGGTTCGCTCGTCGAGCTCCCACAGGCTGTCCTCCACGTCGGGGAAGACGACCGCCTCGGAGGTGTCCGGTGGCGTCGAGGAACGCCAGACGTAGTGGTCGCGGTAGGGGTTGTCGACGCTCTTGCGCGACTCCTTGAACCAGGGGTGCTGGTCCGAGGTGTGGTTCATGACGAAGTCGATGATCACCCGGATGCCGCGTGACTGCGCGGTCTGCACCAGCTCCACGAAGTCACCCAGGTTGCCGTAGCGCGGGTCGACGCCATAGAAGTCGGTGACGTCGTAGCCGTCGTCCACCCCGCCGGAGGGATAGAAGGGCATCAGCCACAGCACAGTGACACCCAGGTCTGCCAGGTAGTCGATGCGGCGTGTCATGCCCGGGAGGTCGCCCGTCCCGTCACCGTCGGTGTCCAGGAAGGCCTGGACCGGGGCGCAGTAGAAGACGCCGTTCTTCCACCACAGGTCTGCTGTCTGGCTCATCCGCATGGCCTCCAACCTTTCGGGCCGAGCGGTGCCTGGTCAAGGGTGGGGCATCAGGCCCGACGGATGCGGTGCTCCCGCTCGTCGTGGACCGCGATGGCCATGGCTGCCAGGACACAGACCACGATGCCCGCGAAGGCCCCGGCGAAGGCCAGGTTCCAGCCCAGCCCGCCGCCGACCATGCCGAACAGGATGCCGGTGATCATGGCATTGCCCAGCGCCGCACCGATCCGCTCCACGGTCTGCTTGATGCCGCCCGCGGTGCCACCATGACGGGGCGGCACGTCCTCCATGCTCAGCGTCTGGTTCGCCGATCCGATGGCACCCATGCCGAAGCCGTTCAGGGTCAGGGTGGCCGCCAGCCACCACCACGAGAGCCCGCCCAGGATCACCGCGATGCTGAGCGCGGTGCCCAGCGCCATCAGCCCCAGCATCCAGACCACCAGGCGGCGCCCGGCGGTCATCACGTACTTCACCGACCAGACCGCGGAGAAGGCGCTGGCCACGGCATTGGGCAGGCCCATCAGCCCGGCCTGCAGCGCCGGCACGTGGAGGCCGGACTGCACGTAGACGGCCGCCACGGCGAAGGTGCTGGCCACGCCCAGGAACATCACGCCCGAGACCAGCATCCCGTTGCGGAAGGAGTGGAAGTCGAACAGCCGCAGGTCGACCATCGGCTCACGGCCACCGTCCAGGTAGCGGCGCTCCCAGCGCACCCACGCCCACAGCAGCACCGGCGCGACCGGCAGCAGGGCCCAGGCCCACGCGGCATGCGCCATGAAGGGGTACATCAGGCACAGGATGGCGACGGTCAGCAGCACCATGCCCATCGGGTCCAGGTCCAGCCGGGCCGAGGGCTGATCCGCCGGGCGGGAGCGGCGGCGTCGCTCGGTCTCGAAGGGGAACCAGGCCAGGCCCAGCACGATGCCCAGCACGCCCAGCGGCAGGTTGATCAGGAAGGCCCAGCGCCAGCCCCACTCCGGGCCCAGCCAGCCGATGATGGCACCGGTGAGCACCGGCCCCACCGCCACCGAGGCGGAGATCACCAGGCCGAACATGGAGAAGGCCCGCGCCCGGCCGCGGCCCTGGAAGTACTGGGTGATCATGCCGGTCACCTGGGGGCTGAACAGACCGGCGCCCAGGCCCTGCACGATCCGGCCCGCATTCAGCAGCAGCGGGCTGGGGGCCAGCGCGCAGGCGATCGAGGCCAGCACGAACAGCGCCAGCCCCACCAGGAACCAGGTGCCGCGCCCCATCAGGTCACCCAGCCGGCCGGCCGGGGTCAGCGCGACGCCGAAGCTCAACGCATAGCCCGACAGGATCCACTGCACGTCCCCGGAGCTGGCCTCCAGGCCCTGCTCGATGGTGGGCAGGGCGACGTTCACCGAGCTGAGCGCCATCAGGGACATCGCCAGCGGCAGCAGCAGCACGAAGAGCACCTTGAGGCGGTTGAAGGTGCGCTCGGTGCCCTCGACGCGGATCAGGTTGGGCTCGCTCACCTGCCTCTTCTATCACGGGGTGAGCAAGCTCTTCCCCCGGTTGTCAGGTGATGCCTCGCGGCGCGTCGGCCGTCCGGGGAGCCTGCAGCGCCTGGTGCAGTTTCAGCGCCGCATGCAGCGCGGTGCTGCGCCAGCCGTCGTCGAGCACCTCGGGGCCCAGCACCTCGCGGGCCCGCGAGAGCCGGTAGTGCAGGGTCGCGCGGTGCACGAAGAGCTCTTCACTGGTGGCATTGGTGCCGCGGCCGTGCTCCAGCCAGGCCAGCACGGTGGCCCAGTGGCCGGTGCTCCCGGCCTGCAGCAGGCGCTCCGCGTCGGGGCTGATGGCGGCCACACTGGCGGCGGTCTGCGGCCAGCCCTGCAGCAGCCGCCAGCCGCCGGCCTGCTGCCAGGTCAGCGCCTCGGAGCCGCGGCCGAGCAGTTCGGCCAACTCGGCCAGGAAGTGGGCTCGTCGCAGGGCGATCGGCAGTGTTGCCTGGTCCAGTTCCACCGACCCGATGCCCTTGGCCCGCACCCGGGAGAGCATCCGGGCGGCCCGCACGTCGTCCAGTGCCCGGGCCCGCTCGGCCTCGGTCCGGCTGGCCTCGAGCACGTAGACCTGCCCGTGGTCCCAACCGGGCAGCACCGGACGCAGCCGGCGCATCCGGCTCAGCTCGAGCTGCAGCCGCCGGGCCGGGGGATCGCTCTCCGCCTCGGGTTCGGCGTCCTCCTCCAGCCGCAGCAGGTGCAGCGCCACCTGGCCGTCATGGGGGAGCAGTCCCTCGCGTCGTGCCTCCTCCAACCCGCCTGGGGCTCCGGCCAGCACCGCGGCGGTGCGGCGGGCCAGCTGTGCGGCGCGCTCCTGCAGGTCCTCGTCGACCCGCTTGGCCAGCCGGGAGAGGTCCCGCACCGCGAGCAGGGTGCGTTCGATCTCCGCCGCGCTGACCGGGGGCTCGTCGATCAGCCAGAGGTACCCGCACAGCTCGGTGCCGCGGCGCACCGGGAAGCAGACCCGCGGCAGCATGCCGTACTGCGGATTGGCGGGGATGCGCACCGGTGCCGTGGCCTGCTGGATGCCGAAGCCGAGCAGCCAGGGCAGTGGTTCGGGCGGCGGGGTGCGGTCGATGATCGAGGAGATGCGACGTTGGTCGATCGGCCCGATCTGGGCGCTGGTGCTCAGCACCTCGAAGGAGGGGTTGTCCACCTCCACCGAGCGTCCCAGTTCCTCGGCGAGCTGGTCCACGACGGACTGCAGGCGGCTCAGGCCTCCGGCATCCATCTGGCTTTGCGACATTTGTCAAAGCTAGCTGCGACAACGGGCTGCTGACAAGGGCGACATTGTGGCCAAGCATGGTCGAGGCGTTGCTGTGACATAGCTCACAGGCGACGACCGTTCTGCACCACAGTTCTCGACGAGGAGACGCGATGAGCATCGACGAGGTCCAGCACCCCGCGACGGACGGGAGCCCCGCCCGGCCGGTCCGCGCCAGTCTGCCCCCGGCCCTGCCGCCCAGCGACACCGCCCTGCTGCCCGACGAGGGCCTGGCCCGGGGCCTGAAGGCCCGCCACCTGCAGATGATCGCGCTCGGCTCCTCGATCGGTACCGGCCTCTTCCTGGGTTCGGGTGCCTCGATCCAGCTGGCCGGCCCGGCGGTGCTGCTGGCCTTCCTGCTGGCGGGCACCATCGTCTTCTTCATCATGCGGATGCTGGGCGAGATGGCCGTGGCCCACCCCATCTCCGGCTCCTTCGCGGCCTATGCCCGCGAGTACATCGGTCCCGCCGCCGGCTTCGTCGTGGGCTGGAACTGGTGGTTCACCACCATCGTGGTGGGCATGCTGGAGCTGGCCGCGGCAGGCACCTTCATGGACTTCTGGTTCCCCGGTCATCCCAAGTGGCTCACCGCCGTGGTCTGCCTGGTGGCCATCACCCTGCTCAACGTGATCCACGTCGGCGCCTTCGGTGAGGTGGAGTTCTGGATGTCGGCGGTCAAGGTGGTCGCCCTGGTGGCCATGATCGTGCTCGGTCTGTGCCTGGTGATGGGCCTGGGGCCCGAGCCGGCCATCGGCTTCGGCAACCTGTGGCAGCACGGCGGCTTCGCGCCCACCGGTCTCAAGGGCATCCTGCTCTCGCTGGTGGCGGTCTCGTTCACCTTCGGCGGCATCGTCTCCATCGGTACCGCCGCCGGCGAGGTGGAGGAGCCCTCGCGCAGCATCCCGCGCGCCATCAACACCGTCCTGGTGCGCATCATCATCTTCTACGTCGGTGGTGTGGGCATCATGCTGCTGCTGTGGCCCTGGAACCAGCTCGACGCCAACTCCAGCCCCTTCGTGCGCGTCCTGGTGGGCCTGGGCATCGGGGGAGCGGCCACCCTGCTCAACATCGTGGTGATCGCCGCTGCCCTGTCGGTCTTCAACACCATGACCTACAGCGGCGCCCGGATGCTGCGCGACCTGGCCCGCGGCGGCCAGGCGCCGGACTTCTTCGACCACACCAACCGACGCGGTGTGCCGCTGCGCGCCCTGCTGGTGAATGCCGCCCTGATGGGGCTGGTGGTGGCGCTCACCATGGTCTTCGGCGACAAGCTGCTCTTCGTGCTGATCTCGATCATCGTCTGCGCCGAGCTGATCAGCTGGACCTCCATCGTGGTGGCCCACCTGCGCTTCCGCTCCCGGCTGCGCCAGAGCGGCGAGGGCTCCGCCTACCGTGCCCCCTTCAGCCCGCTCTCCAACATCATCTGCCTGGTCTACTTCGCGATGCTGCTGGTGCTGATGCTCTTCCTGCCCGACTACCGCGCCGGCCTGGTGGCCCTGCCCCTGTGGATCCTCGGCCTGCTGGTGATCTGGCTGGGCAAGCGTGCCCGCGACCGCCGCGCCGCCACCCGCTGACAACCTTCTGGAGAGACCCATGTCCACCGCTTCTGCCCACGTCGCCCTCACCCTGGCCCAGCACGTCGACGCCGTCTTCGGCGTGATGGGCAATGGCAATGCCTGGTTCCTCGACGCCCTCGAGCGCGAGACCTCCACCAGGTACACCGCCGTGCGCCACGAGCAGGGCGCCGTGGTGGCGGCCGACGCCTACTACCGCGCCAGCGGACGCATCGCGGCGGCCACCGCCACCTATGGTGCCGGTTTCACCAACACCCTCACCGGCCTGGCCGAGGCGGTCCAGGCACAGGTGCCCCTGGTGCTGGTGGTGGGCGACGAGCCCACCAGCGGTCCCCGGCCCTGGGACGTGGACCAGATCGCACTGTCCTCGGGCGTGGGGGCGCGCACCTACACCGTGGGCCGCACCGACGCGGCTGCCACCACGGTGATCGCGCTGGAGCACGCGCTGACCTACCGGGTGCCCGTGGTGCTGGCCATCCCCTACGACGTCGCCACCCTGGAGGTGGGGGAGGTGCCGCAGCTGCCGGGACTCTCGCTGCCCGAGCCGCTGGCACCGCGCGGCGAGTTCGCACTGGGCCTGCTCGACGAGCTGGCCGAGGCGCTGCGCACCGCGAAGCGACCGCTGCTGCTGGCCGGGCGGGGCGCCTGGCTGGCCGGTGCCTCGCAGGGCCTGGGCCGACTGGCCGAGCTGACCGGTGCGCTGACCACCAGCAGCGCCCTGGGGCGGGGTGTCTTCCCCGACCAGGCCCACGACCTGGGCGTGGCCGGCGGCTTCGGGGCCGAGGGTGCGATGGAGCTGGTGCGCCAGGCCGACGTCGCGGTGGTCTTCGGGGCCGGCTTGAACCAGTTCACGATGCGCTTCGGTGAGCTCTTCGCCCCGGGCACCAGGGTCTTCCAGGTGGACATCGCACCCTCGGCGAGCCATGCCCACGTGGGCGGCTTCGTGCGCGGCGACGCCCGGCTGGTGGCCGAGCAGCTGGTGCAACGCCTTGAGGGCATGACCTCCTCGGGATGGCGCGAGACCGTCGACGTCGCGGCGGCCCGCCGCTACGAGCCCGGCGACGACCAGGCCGCCGACGGGCTGCTGGACCCACGCTCCGCAGCCCGCCGGATCGCGGAGCTGCTGCCCGAGCAGCGCGTGGTGGTCTCCGACGGCGGCCACTTCATCGGATGGGCGAACATGTACTGGCCGGTGGCCGCCCCGGACCGGATGATGATGGTGGGCACCGCCTTCCAGTCCATCGGCCTGGGCTGGCCGAGCGTCGTGGGGGCCGCGCTGGCCCGCCCGCAGGACACCGTGGTGCTGACCACCGGCGACGGCGGGGGCCTGATGGCGCTGGCGGACCTGGAGTCCGCCATCCGCAGCTCGGGCGGCCGTGGCATGGCGGTGGTCTGGAATGACGCCGCCTACGGTGCCGAGGTGCACGTCTACGGGCGCAAGGGCGTGGTGCGTGAGCCGATGATGATCCCGCAGGTGGACTTCGCGGCGCTCGGCAGCGCGCTGGGCGCCGAGGGCGTGGTGGTGCGCAGCCTGGCGGACCTGGAGCGGCTCGCGGCATGGCGCGAGGAGCCGGTGCAGCAGCGTCGCTTCCTGGTGCTGGACCTGCGGGTCTCGGGTGCGATCGCCGCCCCCTACCAGGAGGAGATCTACCGGATCAATTCACGCTGACAGGCCCCGCCGCGCCGTGCGGGCGGCAGGAGAGCGAGGGGCCGGTGCGGGCGTGCGCACCGGCCCGTCGTCTCGTCGGATTCCCTGCTGGCACGAGCTTTGAGGTGTTTGCACTGGTCAGGTGGCCTTCTGCTGCCTCAAGTGTTCAGCGAGTTGAAGAAGTGAAGATCTGATGAGCTGCTGAATTTGGTGCTTAACCGTTTTATGCCTAGCATCATAACCAGTGGAATCCACGAGCCGGGGGGGCTGGAACCAGCGCCTCCCCGGCACTGGCCCGGCCCGACCGTCACGTCGGATGGCCCGCAGGCGCGGGCAGTCATTTCGGGGGATTTGGCTCCACCTCGCCACAGCCCTCGACCAAGGAATCCCCTCTCCATGACCAGCATCCTGCATGGCTCCGCCATGCCCCTGCGACGCGCCCTCGCGCTGACCACCTCCACCCTCGCCGTGGGCGCCCTGCTCGCCCCGCTCACCCCGGCACAGGCGGCCGGCACCAGCACCGGCTTCACCATGGACGCCCCCCAGCTGACCAGCACCCACCGGGGCCAGCGTCTGGCGCTGCGCGTCACCCCCGCCGGGCGCAGCACCCTGCAGTGCTCCACCGTCAAGCTGCAGGCCCGCGGCGACGGGGGAGCGTGGACCGACATCGCCACCGACTGGCAGGCCTCCGGCTGCTGGAGCGGCGGCGTGAACCTCGTCACCACCGTCACCAGCAGCCTCGTCGGGCGCCAGGTGCGTCTGGTCGGCACCCTGAACGACGTGGAGCGGGCCCCGGCCGGCAGCAGCACGCTGGGGCAGAGCACCAGCACGCGCCAGGTCGACCTGCCCGGCATGGCCGAGTCCCTGCCCTCCGGCTTCACCTGGAGCGCCACCGCCGCCCACCTGCCGGCCGGCTCCGGCCAGCGCCTCGCGCTGCGTGTCACCCCCGTCGCCGGCGCGACCCTGGACTGCACCGGGCTGGTGCTGCAGCGAGGCACCGCACAGGGCAGCTGGGTGGACGTGGACATCAACTGGCAGGCCTCCGGCTGCTGGAAGGGCGGCGCGGAGGTGGTGGCCACCACCTCGGCCCAGATGGCCGGCCAGCCGCTGCGGCTCACCGGCCGCGCCAACCGCACCGGCAGCGAGGCCCCCCGCCTGGCCGCCACCCTGGACCTTCCAGGTGCCGGCCGGGAGGTGGTCGTCGCGCTCTCCGCTTCCACCAGCACCCCCGCGCCCACTGAGCCGCCGGCCACCACGGCGCCCAGCGCCCAGCCCACGCCGGAGGTTCCCGCCCCCGGCGGGCCGGGAACCGGCCAGCCCGCGCCCGGCGGCCAGGTGACCAGCCTGTCCCTGCCGCGCATCCCCTGGGAGGGCGGTGCGGGCTACTACGCGAAGTTCCCCGATGCGGTGCGCGGCGGCTGGAACGACCCCAAGCACTTCCCGATCAGCGTCTGGTGGGGCGGTGGCAGCACCGACGCCGAGCTGCAGGCCGACAAGAAGATGGGCATCAACACCTACATCGTCACCAACGACCAGATGGACGCGAAGCTGTTCAGCCGCAACAAGATGAGCTACATCGGTCACGGCACCCGCACCATGGACCGCGACGACCCGGCCTGGGTGGGTGACTACCTGGACGACGAGGTGGACGGCCGCTTCAGCGCCACCGAGGGACTGGCCCTGATGCGCAAGCTCACCAGCAAGCTGCCCGACCACGACAAGATCCGCTATGCCAACTACACCGGCATGGTGATCTCCTGGCACGGCGGCAACCGCGCCTGGGATGCGGCGGCCAGGAGCTATGCCAACGACTTCACCGACACCACTAGCCTGGACACCTACTGGTTCTCCAGCAACCAGTGCGACTGGGCCAATCCCAACGGCCACGCCTATGCCACGCCCTTCTCCAAGGCGAGCTGCCGCACCGGGCAGAACTACGGCCGCAGCGTGAAGTCCCTGCGCTGGCGCGATGCCCAGGACGGCAAGCTCACCCCGGTGTGGAACTTCATCGAGAACGTCGACGTGACCGTGGACGGCACCAGCCACTATGCGCTCAAGCCGGCCGACGTGAAGGCGGCGGCGATGAGCTCGATCATCAACGAGGCTCGCGGCCTGGTCTGGTTCAACCAGTCCTTCGGCGGCAAGTGCTCCACCGGCAACGCCCTGCGCGCGGGGCAGCAGGCCGGCTACGCCTGCCGTGACACCGTGCAGGCGATGAGCGAGGTCAACACCCTGATCCAGTCCCTGGCCCCGGTGCTCAACACCCAGAGCTACGAGTGGGACTTCGGCAAGGACCTGGAGACCATGCTCAAGGTGCACGACGGCTCTGCCTACGTCTTCGCCATGAGCACCGACGACGCCGCGGCCGGACGTCGCAGCTTCACCCTGCACGCCGAGCTGAAGGGCCGCACGATCGAGGTGGTGGGCGAGCAGCGCACCATCACCCCGCAGGCCGACGGCAGCTTCGTGGACAGCTTCGTGAGCATCAACGACTACCACGTCTACAAGATCGGCTGACCCGCTCCGCAGGGACGTCCCCGCACCCCTCACGGGTGCGGGGACGTCGTGCGTCCAGCGGCCCGCCCCGGCTGTGGTGGAATACCGCCCATGGCACACGACGAGGAACTGGCCCAGGCCGTCACGCAGGCACTCACCCCCGCCCGGCTCCACCAGGGGGTGCTGACCCTCACCGTGGCGCTGCCCACCGGACAGGCCGACCTGTGGCGCTGGATCACCGAGCCCGAGCTGCTGCAGCAGTGGTCCCCGGTGGTGCCCGACCGGCCCCTGACCAGCCGCGGCCCCGCCACCAGCAGCGAGCAGCCCGGGGCAGAGGCGGTCGATGCGGAGGTCGGCGACGTGCGCGCGCCGTGGGCCCTGGAGCACCGCTGGGGCCCCGAGGTCCTCACCTGGCAGCTGGCGCCCTCGGGCGAGGGCACGCAGCTCAACCTGGTGCACGAGCTGCGCGATGCGCAGCTGGCGGCCGACATGGCGGGAGGATGGCACGTCTGCCTGGTGGTGCTGGAGCGACGGCTGCGAGGCCTGGAGACCGGCCGCTGCGTCGGCCAGGACGCCCAGGAGCACGGCTGGAGTGTGGTGAAGGAGCGCTACCGCCAGCTCTTCGAGGGCGACAAGGCCTGACTCAGACCCGCACGCCGCTGATCGCCTGCATCAGCACCTGGTGCACCGCCTCCAGCGGACGCTCCGGGCTGAAGGCCAGCCGGTCCAGGGTGGCCACCACCAGGGCACCGAGCACCGACATCGCCACGTTCGGCAGCTGGTCGGAGGGCAGCAGCGTGGTGCCGGTGACGGCATGGCGGTCCTCGGCCAGTTCGCCGAAGATCTCCACCATCGGGCGCATCAGGATGCGGCGGGACTCGTCCAGCGAAGCGGCCCAGGTGCGTTGGGTGCGGAAGAGCTCGGTGACCACGATCTGCGCCGGGGCGGGCGCCACCGAGACCGCCTTGACCACGGCCCAGGTGGCGGCGTTCAGCGCCTCCCAGCCCCGCAGCCCTGCCCGGGCCCGCTCCATCTCCTCGGCGATGGTGAGCGCGGCCGCGCGGATCAGCTGCTCGAACAGCTCCGACTTGTTCTTGTAGTTGTAGAAGATGGTGCCCTTGCTCACCCCGGCGGCCTCGGCGATCTGGTCCATCGAGGTGCCGGTGTAGCCCTGCTCGGCGAACAGCTCGCTGGCGGCGGTGATGATGCGCCGCCGAGTCTCCACCTTGCGGGCGCTGCGCCCGTCGACCCGCCCCTGCGCGGTCAGTGGCAGGTCGAGGCCGAAACCGGCCTGGTCGGTGGGCTGCTTCACGGGACGGGACCTCCAGGAGTCGAGCACCTCGCGCTGCCGTGCGCGGGGGACGGACCAACGGTAGCGACATCCGCGATCCTCGAACAGCCTGGTCCGCGGCGGCGTCCGCCGCCGATCCGCGCCGCATGCTGGCCGGGCGAGCCGGGCCGACGCCGCACCAACTAGCCTGACCAGCAAGAACACCCGCACAGGAAGAGGCCCCATGAGCAGCACCCTGCGTCCCGAGACCCTCGCCGTCCAGGCCGGACAGGAGACCTCCGACCCGACGACGAAGGCCCGCGCCGTGCCGATCTACCAGACGGCCGCCTTCACCTTCGACAGCACCGAGCACGCCGCCAACCTGTTCTCGCTGGCCGAGCCGGGCAACATCTACGCCCGGATCATGAACCCCACCACCAGCGTCTTCGAGGAGCGGATCACCGCCCTGGAGGGCGGCATCGGGGCGCTGGCCACCGCCTCCGGCGCAGCGGCCGTCACCTATGCCGTGCTGAACCTCGCGGCCGCCGGCGACAACATCGTCGCGCTGTCCACCCTCTACGGCGGCACCTACGCCCTGTTCGCCCACACCTTGCCGCAGTTCGGCATCGAGACCCGCTTCGTCGACCCCTCGGACCCTGCGGCCCTGGCCGGCGTGGTGGACGAGCGCACCAAGCTGGTCTTCGGCGAGTCGATGGGCAATCCCAGCCTGAACGTGATGGACCTCGACGCCTGGAGCGAGGCCGCGCACGCCCTGGGGCTTCCGGTGATCGTCGACAACACCGTGCCCAGCCCGTACCTGTGCCGTCCCTTCGACCACGGCGTCGACGTGGTGGTGCACTCCGCCACCAAGTACCTGGGCGGCCACGGCACCGCCATCGGCGGCGTGATCGTCGACGCCGGCCGCTTCGACTGGAGCGCGCACGCCGAGCGCTTCGCCAACCTCACCGGCCCCGACCACGCCTACCACGAGGTGGTCTGGACCGAGGCCGCCGGCGCCGCCGCCTACATCACCCGGGCGCGCACCGTGCTGCTGCGCAACACCGGCGCCACGCAGACCCCGATGAACTCCTGGCTCTTCCTGCAGGGCATGGAGACCCTGCACCTGCGCATGGAGCGCCACTCGACCAATGCGCTGGCCATCGCCCAGCACCTGGAGCAGCACCCCGACGTGGCCTGGGTGAACTACCCCGGCCTGGAGTCCAGCCCCCACAAGGCCGTCGCCGACCGGGTGCTCACCGGCCACGGCCACGGCGGCATCGTCTCCTTCGGCCTGAAGGCCGGACGCGAGGCGGGCGGCACCTTCGTCGACTCCCTGGAGCTGTTCAGCCACCTGGCCAACATCGGCGACACCAAGAGCCTGGTGATCCACAACGCCACCACCACCCACTCCCAGCTCACCGCCGACGAACTGGTGGCCGCGGGCGTGCCGGGCGAGATGGTGCGCCTCAGCGTCGGCATCGAGAACGTCGACGACCTGCTGGCCGACCTGGACCAGGCGCTGGCACGGACCCGCCAGGAGGGCGCCCGGTGAGCCAGGCCCCCCGCCAGCTCGGCCTCACCACCACCCTCACCGCCGAGCTCTTCTCCGCCGATCAGCCCCTGCGGCTGGCCGGCGGGGCGGAGCTGGGTCCGGTCACCGTCGCCTACGAGACCTACGGCGAGCTGGACGAGGAGGGCACCAATGCGGTCTACATCTGCCATGCCCTGACCGGCGACGCCCATGCCGCCGGCTGGCACGAGGGGGACCGCCACCCCGGCTGGTGGGACACCATGATCGGGCCGGGCAAGCCGATCGACACCAACCGCTTCTTCGTGGTCTGCAGCAACCTGCTGGGCGGCTGCTCGGGCACCACCGGCCCCAGCTCCACCAATCCCGCCACCGGCCGCGCCTGGGGCCTGGACTTCCCGCTGCTCGACATCAGCGACTTCGTCGAGGTGCACCGCGAGCTGGGACGCCAACTCGGGGTGAAGCGCTGGCACGCGGTGGTGGGCGGCTCGATGGGGGGCATGCAGGCCCTCGACTGGTCGCTGCGCCATCCCACCGACATGTGCCATGCCGTGGTGATCGCCTCCTCCAGCCGACTCACCGCCCAGAACATCGCCTTCAGCGCGGTCGGCCGACGCGCCATCATGCGCGACGAGGACTTCCACCACGGCCAGTTCGCCGAACAGGGCACCAGCCCCGACGTCGGGCTGGCCATCGCCCGGATGATGGCCCACATCACCTACACCTCCGAGGAGGGCTTCACCGAGAAGTTCGGCCGACGTCCCCAGAACCCCGGCACCAGCCCCGGCTTCGGCGTCGACTTCGCCGTGGAGAGCTACCTTGACCACCAGGGCACCGCCTTCCTGTCCCGCTTCGACGCGCTGAGCTACCTCTACCTGACCCGGGTGATGGACTACTTCGACCCGTTCAGCGCCCCCGACGCGCTGCAGCAGGTGGTCGAGCACCCGGTGAGCTACCTGGTGGTGAGCTTCGACTCCGACTGGCGCTTCTCCACCGACCACTCGCGGCGCATCGTGCGCCAGCTGGAGCGTGCCGGGCTGCGCGTCACCTTCCGCGACATCCGCTCGCCCTGGGGCCACGACTCCTTCCTGCTCGACGTCCCGGTCTACCTCGAGACCGTGCGCGCCTTCCTCACCAACCCCTCGGCGCAGCACCCGCACGTGCACGCCGGCACCCACACCGGAGGTCGACGATGAGCGCCCCCCGCAGTACCGCCTCCCACGGCGCCACCGCCGCGGCGCTGGGTCTGCGCGCCGACCTGCAGCTGGTGGCCGACCTGGTGCCGCGGGGCTCCCGGGTGCTCGACCTGGGCTGTGGCTCCGGCGAGCTGCTCGACGTGCTCTCCCGGGAGCGGGGATGCACCGGCACCGGCGTGGAGAAGGACCCGGCCGAGGTGCTGCGCGCCATCTGGCGCGGGGTGCCGGTGATCGAGCTTGACCTGGACAACCAGCTCGACGAGTTCGCCGACGACTCCTACGACGTGGTGGTGCTCTCCCGCACCCTGCAGGCCGTCCTGCACCCCCAGCACGTGCTGGACGAAATGGCCCGGATCGCGCCGCGGATGGTGGTCTCCATGCCCAACTTCGGGCTGTGGCGCCACCGGCTGCGGCTGCTCACCGGCCACATGCCACGCTCCCGCGACCTGCCCTTCACCTGGTACGACACCCCCAACCTGCACCACGCCACGCTGGTGGACCTGGAGGAACTGTTCGATGAACGGGGCCTGCTCGTGGAGCAGAAGATCGCCCTCGACGAACAGGGTCGGCGCAGTCGTCTGGGGGAGCGGGCGGCCAATCTCACCGCCGGTGCCGCGGTCTACGTGCTGCGCGCTCCCGGCCGCTGAGCCGGCGCCGGATTGGGTGGCGCCGCCGACGGGGGAGTAGCCTCGTCGGCGCCCCCGCCGGTCGGGCGTACCGGTCGCGTGACCGCGCGCCGCCCGCGCCGGGGCACATCGACGCCGTCGGCCGTTCCCCCGGTCGCCGCAGCACGGGCTGCGCGACGTCGAGCACCGATGTCGACGAAAGGTCCTCCCGTGTCCGAACCCGTGGCCGCCCGCACCCCGGTGCGCGAGCTCACGCTGCGCGCCGTCCTGCTGGGCGGCGTCATCACCCTGGTCTTCACCGCCGCGAACGTCTACCTGGGCCTCAAGGTGGGCCTGACCTTCGCCACCTCCATCCCGGCCGCCGTGATCTCCATGGCCGTGCTGCGCTTCGTCGCGGACCACACCCTGGCCGAGAACAACATCGTGCAGACCATCGCCTCGGCGGCCGGCACGCTGAGCGCCATCATCTTCGTCCTGCCCGGCCTGGTGATGCTGGGCTACTGGACCGGCTTCCCCTACTGGACCACCGCGGCGGTCTGCTTCCTGGGCGGCGTGCTGGGCGTCATGTACTCCATCCCGCTGCGCCGCGCGCTGGTCACCGGTTCCGACCTTCCCTACCCGGAGGGCGTGGCCGCGGCCGAGGTGCTGCGCGTGGGTGACTCCGCCGGCGGCGCCGCGGAGAACGCCCGCGGCCTGCGCGCCATCACGGTGGCCGGCCTGTCCGCCTTCGGCTTCATGCTGCTGGGCAAGCTCAAGCTGGTCGCCGAGGGCGTCGACAAGGCGGTGCGGATCGGCACCGGCGGCACCTGGCTGGGGACCTCCCTCTCGCTGGCGCTGATCGGCGTGGGCCACCTGGTAGGGATCGGCGTGGGCATCGCCATGGTGGTGGGCCTGCTGATCAGCTTCGGCGTCATCCTGCCGCTGCGCAGCCAGGGCGTGCCGATCGACGGCGCCCTGCTGGACGCGGTGCAGGGCGTCTTCAGCAAGCAGGTGCGCATGATCGGCGCCGGCACCATGGCGGTGGCCGCGCTGTGGACCCTGCTGAAGGTGATCGGCCCCATCCTGAAGGGGATCAGCGACTCGCTGGCCTCCTCGCGCGCCCGCCACGACGGCCTCGAGGTCGCCGTCGAGGAACGCGACCTGTCCATGAAGGTGGTGGCCGGCACCACGCTGGCCTCCATGGTGCCGATCGGTGCGCTGCTGTGGCTGTTCACCCGCGGCACCCCGCTGCAGGGCTCGGCCGCCGGCCTGGTGGCCACCTCGGTGCTCTTCATCCTGCTGGTGGGGCTGTTCGTGGCCTCGGTCTGCGGCTACATGGCCGGCCTGATTGGCGCCTCCAACTCGCCCATCTCCGGTGTGGGCATCATCGTCTCCATCCTGGCCGCCCTGCTGATCAAGGCGGTGCACGGCGCCTCCAGCGGTGACACCACTGCCGCGCTGGTGGGCTACACCCTGTTCACCACCGCGATCGTCTTCGGCGTCGCCACCATCAGCAATGACAACCTGCAGGACCTGAAGACCGGCCAGCTGGTGGGTGCCACCCCCTGGAAGCAGCAGGTGGCGCTGGTGATCGGCGTCGGCTTCGGCTCCGCCATCATCCCGCCGATCCTCTCGGTGATGAACCACTCCTTCGGCTTCGCCGGCGCCCCCGGCGCGGGCCCCGACGCGCTGTCGGCCCCGCAGGCCTCGCTGATCTCCGCCCTGGCCAAGGGCGTGCTGGGTGGCGGCCTGGACTGGAACCTGATCGGCCTGGGCGCCCTGATCGGCGTCGCCGTGGTGGTCGTCGACGAGCTGCTGCGCCGCACCAGCAAGGGTCGACGCCAGCTCCCGCCGCTGGCCGTCGGCATGGGCATGTACCTGCCGATCAACCTCACCCTGATGATCCCGCTGGGCGCGCTGCTGGGCATGTTCCACGACCGCTGGGCGGATCGCACCAGCGATCCCGCCCGGGCCCGCCGCACCGGCGTGCTGCTGGCCACCGGCCTGATCGTGGGCGAGAGCCTGTTCGGCGTCCTGTTCGCTGGCGTCGTGGCGGCCACCGGCAACGACAGTCCGCTGGCCGTGGTCGGCAAGGGCTTCGCCGGCACCGCCGAGTGGCTGGGCATGATCCTGTTCGTGCTGCTGGTGCTCGCGCTCTACCGCTGGGTGCGTGCCCTGGCCGAGCGCGCCTGACCGCGACGACAGCCCCGGACCTGCCCGTGCGGCAGGATCCGGGGCCGTCGTGCGTCCGGCTCAGTGGGCGAGCGCGGCGGTGATCCGCTCCAGCGAGGAGCCCAGGCCCCAGCGCTCGCCGAGCGCCTCCAGCCGGTCGGTGTCCATCCGCTGCGGGCCCAGCAGCAGGCTGCCGTCGCCCAGCTCCGGAAGCTCCAGGTCGCGCACCACCTGCACCACGGTGCGGGCGCGGCCCAGATAGTCCACCTGGCCGGCCAGCTTGGAGCGCAGCGAGGGGCTCATCGTCGAGGCCGGATCCGCTGCGGCCTGCACCATGCCCTCCAGATCGGCGTACTTCGCCACCAGCTGGGCGGCGGACTTGTCGCCGATGCCCTTCACACCCGGCAGCCCGTCGGAGGGGTCGCCGCGCAGTACCGCGAAGTCCACGTAGCTGGAGGCCGGCACGCCGTACTTCTGCTCCACCCAGGCGGGGTCCACCAGGTCGTGCTTGGCCACACCCTTGCCGATGTAGATGATCCGGGTGCTCTCGTCGGCCAGCTGGAAGAGGTCACGGTCGCCGGTCACCACCAGGCTCTCGCCGCCGAACTGGGTGGCCAGCGAGCCGATCACGTCGTCGGCCTCGTGGTGGTCACGGCCCACCACGGCGATCCCCAGGGCGTCGAGCACCTCGCGGATCACCAGCACCTGCGGACCAAGGCCCTCAGGCGACTCCTCCGCGAGCCCTCCGGTGGCGGCCAGCGCCCCGGCGCCCACCACCTCTGCGGCCTCCGTGGCCTGCTCCTGCTGGCCGGCCACCCGGTGGGTCTTGTAGCTGGGCACCAGCTCCACCCGCCAGGCCGGGCGCCAGTCGTTGTCCCAGGCGCAGGCCAACGAACCGGGGCGGTACTGCTCCACCAGCCGGGTCATCGCGTCGAGCAGACCGCGCACCGCATTCACCGGGCTGCCGTCGGGGGCTCGCACCGAGGAGGGCACACCGTAGAAAGCACGGAAGTACATCGATGCGGTATCAAAAATCATGAGCGGTGAGCCATTCACCACCAAATAGTGTCACGATTGCCCCATGGAGAGCACTGACCAACAAATCTTGGCGCTGTTGGCGCGCGATGGGCGGATGTCCTATACCGACATCGGCCGCGAGACAGGGCTGTCCACCTCGGCCGCCCAGCAGAGGGTCCGACGCCTGGAGCAGCGCGGCATCATCGCCGGCTACCACGCCACGATCGACCCGGAGGCGCTGGGCCGCAACCTGACGGCCTTCATCTCGATCCGTCCGCTGGATCCCAGTGCCGACGAGGCCACCCCCGGAAAGCTCACCTCGCTGCCGGAGATCACCTCCTGCTTCTCGGTGGCCGGCGACGCCTCCTACCTGCTGATGGTGCAGGTGGGGACCCCCGCCGAGCTGGACGCGCTGCTCACCCGGATCCGCACCGAGGCCAATGTCACGACGGTCACCACCGTCGTGCTGACCACGATCTTCAAGGATCGCCCGATGCTCGATGCGCCGACCAGCTGAGCGCAGCGCGAGCTGGGGCGAGCGCGCCCTGGCCCTGCTGCTCGGTGGCCTGGCCGGCCTGGCCTGGCAGCCCACCGCGCTGTGGCAGCTCGTCTTCCCGGCCCTGGCCGCGCTCGGCTGGCTGGTGCTGCGTGGCGAGCACGCCTCGGCCGACGGGGCGCGCGCGGTGCCGCTGCGCCGTGGCTTCTCACTGGGCTGGATCTTCGGTCTGGGCCTCGGGCTGGTCTCGCTGTCCTGGGTGGCGGTGATCGGCTGGTATGTGGTGCCCCCGCTGCTCTGCCTGATGGCGCTGTGGCAGGGCCTGGTGGGCCTGGTGAGCGTCGCCGCGGCACGCTTCACCCGCTCGCCGCTGGCCCGCGCCGCCCTGGTGGCCTGCGGCTGGTCGCTGGCCGAATTCGGCGCCTCCCGCATCCCCTTCGGCGGGTTCGGCTGGATGAGGCTGGGCTACACCCAGGTGGACTCCCCACTGGCCGGCTGGCTGCCGCTGCTCGGCGTGGGGGGCGTGTCCTGGCTGGTCGCGCTGTGCTCCGGGCTGCTGCTGGTGCTGCTGCAGCCGGCCCTGGCCCGAGCCCAGCGGCTGCTGGCGCTCGGCCTGGTGATGGTGCTGCTGCTGGGGGGAGCGCTGGTCGGGCGTGCAATCGGCCCCGGCCGCGCCACCGGGACGGTGAACGTCGGGATGGTGCAGGGCAATGTCGACGGCTCCGCCGGCCCGGAGGCGATGGGCTATGCCCGCTCGGTGACCCAGAACCACGTCAGCCAGACCGTCACGCTGATGGCGCGGGCCCGCACCGGCATCGACCCGGTGCCGGACTTCGTGCTCTGGCCGGAGAACTCCACCGACATCGACCCCACCCGCGATGCCCAGACCCGCGACCTGGTGCGACGGGCGAGCGCGATCAGCGCCCTGCCCATCCTGGTGGGCGCCGTGATGGAGGGCCCGGGCGCCGACGAGCGGCAGACCAGCGCCCTGTGGTGGCTGGCCGACGGCACCACCACCGCCCGCTATGACAAGCGCAACCTGGTGCCCTTCGGGGAATGGATCCCGCTGCGCGCGCAGTTGCTGCCTGTGCTGCCGGTGCTGGAGCAGGTGGGCGCACAGTCCGTGCCGGGCACCGGCCCGGGCGTGCTCGACGTGCGGTTGGGCGCCGACGGCCGGGGGCGCGAGCTGCGGATCGGCGACATCATCTGCTTCGAGCTGGCCTGGGACCGCACCGTCCACGAGACCGTGACCAACGGCGCCCAGCTGCTGGTGGTGCAGTCCAACAACGGCACCTACACCGGCACCGGGCAGCCGCAACAGCAGTTCGCCATCACCAGGGCCCGTGCCATGGAGCTGCGCCGCGAGATCGTCGTCTCCACCACCAACTCGCTGTCCGGGCTGGTCCACGCCGACGGCAGCGTCAGCGGCGCCACCCGGGAGGGCACCGCAGCTGCGCAGACCTTCACCGTGCCCACCCGCGAGGGCCGCACCCCGGCGGTGCAGACCGGGCCGGCGATCGAGCTGGTGGCCTCCCTGGCCGCTGTGGCCCTGGTCGTCCTGGCCCTGGCCCGTGCCGCCGCAGGTCGGACCCGGCGCACTGGGTAGCATGGACTGACCGCACACATCCGGGCGGGGAACAGTCGATGGGGGACATCATGGTGGATCGCACCGAATCGCTCGACAAGGTGCTGGTGGTCATTCCCACCTACAACGAGGCCGAGAACATCGAGAACATCGTCAACCGCCTCCGCAGGGCCGTCCCCGACGCCCATGTGCTGGTGGCCGACGACAACTCGCCCGACGGCACCGGCGAGATCGCCGACCGGCTGCACGAACAGCATCCCGAGCACGTCCACGTGATGCACCGCAAGGGCAAGCAGGGCCTGGGTGCCGCCTACCTGGCCGGCTTCCACTGGGGCCTGGACCACGGCTACGACGTGCTCGTCGAGCACGACGCCGACGGCTCGCACCAGCCCGAGCAGCTGCCCAGCCTGCTGGAGGCGCTCGAGGACGCCGACATGGTGAAGGGCTCGCGTTACGTCAAGGGCGGTTCGGTGGTGAACTGGCCCACCAGCCGGCTGCTGATCAGCCGCGGCGGCAGCCTGTGGACCCGGATGTGCACCGGCATGAAGGTCAAGGACATCACCGGCGGCTTCAACGCCTTCCGTGCCTCCACGCTGCGCGCCATCGACCTGGACGAGATCGCCAGCGCCGGCTACTGCTTCCAGCTGGATCTGGCCTGGCGTGTCGACAAGGCCGGCCTGAAGATCGTCGAGGTGCCGATCGAGTTCATCGAGCGGGAGCGCGGCGAGTCGAAGATGAGCAAGGACATCGTCACCGAGGCCCTGATCCGCACCACGCTGTGGGGCGCGGAGCACCGGGCCAACCAGCTCAAGAACCTGGCCCTCGGCGCCCGTGAGAAGGCCGAGCCGGTGGCCCGTCAGGCTGCGGAGACGGTGGGCCGCAAGGTCACCGAGGCCCGCGAGCAGAAGAAGGACTGAGCCATGTCTGCCGCACCTGCCCCCGGCACGCGGCGACGCAACCAGTGGGCGCTGCCGGTGCTGGTGGCGCTCCTGGTGGCCCTGCCCCTGCTGGAGCTCTGGCTGCTGCTCAAGGTCGGGAACTGGATCGGGGCCCTGCCCACCATCGCGATCCTGGTGGTGGAGGCCGCCTTCGGCGCCTGGCTGATGCGCCGCGAGGGCAGCCGCGCGTGGACCGCGCTGAAGCAGACCCTTGGCTCGGGCCGGATGCCGGCCGCGGAGCTCACCGACGCCGCCCTGATCCTGGTCGGCGGGGTGCTGCTGATGCTGCCGGGATTCTTCACCGACCTGTTCGGCTTCATCTTCCTGCTGCCCTTCACCAGGCCGCTGGCCCGCTCGGTGGTCGGCTTCTTCGCCGCCCGGCAGGTGGCCCGCACCGGCGTCGAGATGGATCTGCTGCGGGCCCGCAGCGATCCCGGGGCCACGGTGCCCGGCCAGGTCGTCGACGAGCCCGCCCCCGGGTCGCGCCCCGAGCAGCGCCGCGACCAGGATGGCGGCGAGCCGCCGGCGATCACCGGCACCGTGCTCTGAGCAGTGCACCACCGGCCCCCAGACGGAACAGGCCCCCGACCGTGATGGTCGGGGGCCTGTCCTCTGCGGTGCCGTCGGGCCCGCGAGCCGTCACTGGTCCTTGCGCAGCAGCTCCAGGCGCTCCTCCAGGAGAACCTCCAGCTCCTTGATGCTGCGACGCTCGCGCAGCATGTCCCAGTGGGTGCGCTGCGGCTTGGTGACCTTCTCCGCGGGCTGGGTGCCGTCGCTGCGCAGGCTCTGCGAGCCGCAGCGCGGGCACTCCCACTCGGCGGGGAGCTCGGCCTCCATGGCGAAGGTCACCTCGAAGTGGTGCTCCTTCGCGCAGTCGAAGCCGACGGTCTGGCGGGCGGCGAACTCGATGCCCTCCTCGTCCTCGAAGCTCTTGGCTCCCAGTCCCATGCCGCGCAGTGCACGATCTGCCATGCCTCTTCCTCCTTCTCGCCCCGGATCGGTGAACCCCCGCCGGTGATGGCGTGGGCGATTGCCCCATCCACCACTGACAACGAATGCTGCTGCTGGATTGTTCCCCCGCCGACGTCGGCTCAGAGCTGCGGGGAGGTCGGCTCGCGGTGACCCCGGGGCCACATCCCCCGCCGCTCCAGCACCCCACGCAGCACGTCCACGGCATCGGTGACGATCCCGTCCACGCCCTGGTCGATCAGTCCGTCCATCCGGTCCGCATCGTTCACGGTCCAGACATGCACCACCTTGCCACGACGGTGCGCCGATGACAGCAGGAATGGCGTCAGAATCTTGACCCGTCGTCCCCGCACCACGTGCTCCTCCGGCACCTGGAAGGCCACCGCGGGGCTGGCCAGCAGGCGGGGGAGCAGCGGGACCCGCGCGGTCCAGGCCACACCCACCGGGCCGGCGGAGGTCGCCACCCGGCCCCCCGTGAGGTGTCGGAAGCGCCGCAGCCGGTCCTCGCCGAAGGAACCGACACAGACCCGGTCCTCGGCGCCGTGGTCAGCCAGCGTGCGGGCCAGCGGCTCCACGGCTCCCGGCGCCTTGATGTCGATGTTCAGGCGCGCCTGGCCGAACCGCTCCAGCACCTCGTCGAGGGTGGGGATGATGGCATCTCCGCCCACCCGGGCGCTGCGTACCTCCGCCAGGCTGAGCTCGGCGATCAGGCCGGTGCGGTCGCTCACGCGGTCCAGCCGGTCGTCGTGGAAGGCCACCAGGTGGCCGTCGCGCGTGGCGTGCACGTCGGTCTCCAGGTAGCGGTAGCCCAGCTCGACGGCCCGTCCGAAGGCCTCCAAGGTGTTCTCGCGGCCCTGGTTGCCCTCCAGCAGTGAGCCTCCGCGGTGGGCCAGCGGGATGAAGGGCTGGTCGAAGTAGGCGAAGTCACGGGCACGCATGGCGCCCACCCTAGTGGGCCGCTTGCGGCTCAGCGCTCCACGAGGGGGAGGCGGTCGAGCTGCGCGGCGAGGGCCTCGGGCAGCCAGTCCGGCAGGCCGTGCCAGGCGGCCATCGCGTACCAGGTGGCCAGGATGCACACCACCACGAAGGTCCAGAAGGCACGTCGGGCGGGCAGCGGCCAGTTCTGGAACCAGTCGAGCCACTTCTTGAACCACATCATCACCCCGTGCGCCCAGCTGAACTCGCTGGACAGCACCAGCAGGCCCAGCATGAACAGCGGGATGCCCCCGGGGCCGGGCAGCCATCCGGTCAGCACCGAGGCCACCATCAGCAGGCCGCCGACCAGACCCACGCCGATCCGGTACCAGAACAGCGCCACCGGGCTGCTCCGGATCCGGGCACGCCAGGCCCACCGGTCACCGTCCTGCGCGGTGCGCAGCAGGTGCGGGCGGGGCTCCACGTCGGAGGCCAGGTCGGCGGGGAATCCGTCCCCGGCAGGTTCGTCCAGAACCTGCTCGCCCTGGTGACGCTCGTTGTGCATGCGCACCAGAGTGCCAGAGCCGGTGTCGGCCTCCCAAGCGACCACAGGCGGATCCCACCTCCTCCCCTGGTCGGGGGTCGGTGCCTCCCCGGAGGGCGTGCGGTCGGCTGGCAGAATGGCGCGGGTGAGCATCCTGTCCGTCCAGTCCCACGTCGCCTACGGTCACGTCGGCAACTCCGCCGCCGTCTTCCCGCTGCAGCGGGTGGGGGTGGAGGTGTGGCCGGTGCACACCGTCACCTTCAGCAACCACACCGGCTACGGCGCCTGGCGGGGTCCGGTGCTGCCGGCCGACCAGGTGCGTGAGGTGGTGCAGGGGATCGACGACCGCGGCTTCCTGGGCCAGGCCGACGCCCTGCTCACCGGCTACCAGGGCGACGCGCGGATGGGCGAGGTGATCCTGGACACCCTGGCGCTGCTGCGGCGTCGCAACCCGCGGGCGATCTACTGCTGCGACCCGGTGATGGGCGACACCGCCACCGGCTTCTACTGCCTGCCCGGCATCCCGGAATTCCTGCGGGACCAGGTGGTCCCGCAGGCCGATGTGCTGACTCCCAACCTGTTCGAGCTGGACTTCCTCACCGGCCGCAGCCCCGCCAGCCTCGCCGAGGTGGTCGAGGCCGCCCAGCAGTTGCGCCGTCGGGGGCCGGGCACGGTCATGGTCACCTCGGTGACCACGCCGGACCTGCCCGACGACGTGCTGCGCATGGTGGTCGTCGACCAGGCGGGCGCCTGGCAGGTGGAGACCCCACTGATCGAGGGCTACTTCACCGGAACGGGAGACCTGACCGCCGCCATGTTCCTCGCGGGCCTGCTGCGCGGCGAGAGCGCGGCGCAGGCCATGGCCCAGACCGCCTCGGTGGTCTACAGCGTGCTGCGGGCCACCGCAGACCTGGGGCGCAGCGAGCTGGCGCTGGTGGAGGCACAGCAGGAGCTGGTCACGCCCAGCCACCGCTTCAGCGCGACGCAGATCGGCTGAGATGCCCGGCTGGCGCGGGCACGGCGTGCTGCAGCTGCCGGTGCCGCCGCTGGAGGACTTCGTCCGCGGTGGAACATCCCACTACGACCCCTCCTTCCTGGGCCAGCCGGGACCGGCGGGGGAGAGCTTCGTCCATGCCCATCTGACCCTGCTGGGCCCCTTCGACGTGCTGCCTGCTTCCGAGCGCGTGCGTCGGGCGCTGCAGGGCCACGGCCCGGTGCGCTTCTGGCTGCGTCGTCTGGACACCTTTCCCAACGGGATCATCCACGCCGTCCCCGAGCCCGACGACGGGGCGCGCGGCCTCACCGCCGTGCTGCGCCGCGAGTTCCCCGAGGTCCTGCCCTACCGTGGCGAGTTCCCGGTGCGTCCTCACGTCACGCTGGACGCCGTCGGCCCGGGGATCGACGAGGACTGGGTCCGAACAGCCACCAGCCGGGTGCTGCCCGTGCTCGTGGTCGCAGACCGGGTGGACCTGGTCTGGTACGAGTCGGGCGGCACCCGGCTGGTGGAGACCTTCAGCCTGTGACGCGCCTGCGGCTCACTCGTGGAAGACGTCGATGCGCGCACCCAGACGGTTCAGGCGCATCGGCAGGTCCTCGTAGCCGCGGTTGATCACGTAGACATCGCGCAGCACGGTCTCGCCGCGCGCGGCGAGCGCCGCCAGCAGCAGACAGACCGCGGGACGCAGGGCCGGCGGGCAGACGATGTCGCGTCCGCGCCAGCGGGTGGGTCCGCCCACGATCAGGCGGTGCGGATCCAGCAGCTGGCAGTTGGCGCCCAGCTTGTTGAGCTCCAGCAGATGGATGGCGCGGTTCTCGTAGACCCAGTCGTGGATCATCGTCGAGCCCTCGGCCACCGCGGCGATCACGGCGAAGAAGGGCAGGTTGTCGATGTTCAGGCCGGGGAAGGGCAGCGGGTGGATCTTGTCCTGCGCCGCCTTGAGCTGGGAGGGGTGCACGGTGAGGTCCACCAGGCGGGTGTAGCCGTTGCGGCTGGTGTACTCCTCGCTCAGCGTGTACTTCAGACCCATCTCGGTGAGCACCGCCAGCTCGATTTCCAGGAATTCGATCGGGCAGCGGGTGATGGTCATCTCGCTCTCGGTCACGATGGCGGCGGTGAGCAGGCTCATCGCCTCGATCGGGTCCTCGGAGATGTGGTACTCGACGTCGCGGTCGATCTGCTCCAGGCCGGTCACCTTCAGGGTCGTGGTGCCGATGCCCTCGATCTCCACGCCCAGCATCTGCAGGAAGACGCAGACGTCCTGGACCATGTAGTTCGGCGAGGCATTGCGCAGGATGGTGGTGCCGGGGGTCTGGGCGGCGGCCAGCAGCGCGTTCTCGGTGACGGTGTCGCCGCGCTCGGTCAGCGTGATGCGTCGCACCTCGGCCACCGACTCGTCGTCGACGTTGGCCTGGTAGTAGCCCTCGGTGGCCTCCACCTCGAGACCGAAGGGGCGCAGCACCTGCAGGTGGGGCTCGATGGTGCGGGCACCCAGGTTGCAGCCGCCCGCGTAGGGGAGCCGGAAGTCCTTGTACTGCTGCAGCAGCGGGCCCATGAACATGATGATGCTGCGGGTGCGGCGGGCCGCGGTGACATCCATGGCATCCAGGTCCAGCTCGGCCGGGCGCTGCAGCGTCAGGTCGGTGCGGTCCTCGTTCCAGGTGGCCTGCACCCCGATGCTGGTCAGCACCTCCAGCAGGCGGTTGACCTCCTCGATGCGGGCGATGCCGCGCAGCACGGTCTTGCCGCGGTTGATCAGGCTGCCGCACAGCAGGGCGACGGCGGCATTCTTGCTGGAGCGCACCTCGATGGAGCCGGCCAGCTTGGTGCCGCCCTGGATCCGGAAGTTCATGGTGCCGCTGGTGGCCGGGGTGATCAGCGGCGACTCCAGCGCCTCCGCGATGCGGTTGATCATGTCCAGGCTCAGGTTCTGGTTGCCGGCCTCGATCCGGTGGATCGCGCTCTGCGAGGTGTTGAGCACCTCGGCGAGCTGGTTCTGGGTCAGTCCACGCTGCTTGCGGGCGTCACGGATCAGGCGGCCGATGGAGGCGGGTGTGGTTTCAGTCACCATCCCAACATAACTCACAGTTGAGATATCCATGGCCCAGAAGCCTGAGTGGCACGTGAGAATTGCCCTCAAGTGTCATCAGTCCAAGGCGGTGACGCCCTTGCCGACCGCCTGCTGTTCGGCGACGCTGCCGACCCGCGTCCAGGGGCCCCGCGGACCGGTGCACGGGCGGGCCGTTCCGGCCTCCGCCGCGGTGCCGGTCCTGGTCATCGGGTGAGCTCCCGGGGTGCCCTAGAGTGGACGCCATGAGTGCACATTTCGACGTTGTTGTCCTTGGCGCCGGCCCTGGTGGGTACGTGGCTGCCATTCGCGCCGCCCAGCTGGGCAAGAAGACCGCCATCATCGAGAAGGAGTACTGGGGTGGCGTCTGCCTGAACGTGGGGTGCATCCCCACCAAGTCGCTGCTCCGCAACGCGGAGATCGTGCACATCGTGACCAAGGAGGCCGACACCTTCGGCCTGTCCGGTGAGATGACCGCCGACTACGGCAAGGCCTTCACCCGCTCCCGCCAGGTGAGCGACCGCATGGTCAAGGGCATCCACTTCCTGATGAAGAAGAACAAGATCCAGGAGTTCTCCGGCTGGGGCACCTTCACCGATGCCAAGACCATCCAGGTCACCAAGGACGACGGCTCCACCGAGGACGTCACCTTCGACAACTGCATCATCGCCGCCGGTGCCACCACCAAGCTGCTGCCCGGCACCGAGGTGAGCCAGAACGTCGTCACCTACAAGGAGACGATCCTGGCCGACCAGCTGCCCAAGAGCATCATCATCGGCGGCTCCGGCGCCATCGGCACCGAGTTCGCCTATGTCCTGAACTCCTACGGCGTCGACGTCACCATCGTCGAGTACCTGGACCGCATGGTCCCGGCCGAGGACAAGGACATCTCCGCCGAGCTGTCCAAGCAGTACAAGAAGCTCGGCATCAAGGTGATGCCCGGCACCGCCGTGAAGACCGTCGAGGACACCGGCTCCGGCGTCAAGGTCACCGTCGAGCCCGCCAAGGGTGGCGAGGCCCAGGTGCTGGAGGCCGACAAGTTCCTGCAGGCGATGGGCTTCGCCCCGCGCACCGAGGGCTACGGCCTGGACAAGACCGGCGTCCAGCTCACCGACCGCGGCGCCATCGCGATCGACGACTACATGCGCACCAATGTCGAGGGCATCTACGCCATCGGCGACTGCACCGGCAAGATGATGCTGGCCCACGTCGCCGAGGCCCAGGGCGTCGTCGCCGCCGAGACCCTGGCCGGCGAGGAGACCTTCCAGGTCAACTACGACTGGATCCCGCGCGCCACCTACTGCCAGCCGCAGGTGGGCTCGATGGGATACTCCGAGCAGCAGGCCAAGGACAAGGGCTTCGAGGTCAAGGTGGGCAAGTTCCCCTTCTCCGCCAACGGCAAGGCCTGGGGCCTGGGCGAGGGCGTCGGCTTCGTGAAGATCGTGGCGGACGCCAAGACCAATGAGATCCTCGGCGCCCACATGATCGGCCCTGATGTCACCGAGCTGCTGCCCGAGCTGGTGCTCGCCCAGCAGTACGAGCTGCGCGCCGACGAGATCGGTCGCACCGTGCACGCCCACCCCACCCTCTCGGAGGCCATCAAGGAGGCCGCCGAGGGTGTCGTCGGCCACATGATCAACTTCTGATCCCAGCAGCAACGCGCATTCATCGCCCCGCAGGTGCCCGTCCGGGTGCCTGCGGGGCGCGTGTCGTTCTGCCACCGGAGAACGGATCGCGGCGGATTCCTGGGGCTGGGCCGGTTCTCGGTAGCGTGGCGCGCATGTCCTGGACCCACCCCACTCCGATGACCCGACGAGCCCTGCTGGGTGCCTCACTGGCAGCCGGCCTGGTGGCCTGCTCCGGTGAGGACAAGACCACCTCGGCCACCTCCACCAGCACCGCCTCCGCGAGCGGCGCGGCGGGCTCTGCCGCCAGCCCGACGCCCACGCCCACCCCGCAGCTCGAGCTGCCTCGAGGCGGACGGACGTTGTTCCCCAGCTACCGCCTGTTCGGCTACTCCGGCCAGCCCGGCGCGCCGGGCCAGGGTCGGTTGGGCATCGGAGACCTCGACGAGCGTGTCATCGAGATGGAGAAGCGGGCCGCCCCGTACGCGAAGGGCCGCAAGATCATGCCCATCATGGAGCTGATCGCCACCACGGTGCACGGCTCCGCGGGCAAGGACGGCATGTACCGCAGCCGTACCGACGACGCCGTCATCCAGGAGTGGCTGACCGTGGCGCGCAAGCACAAGGCCATGCTGCTGCTCAACATCCAGCCGGGTCGCAGCAGCTTCCCGGTGGAGGTCAAGGCCTTCGAGAAGTGGCTCACCCAGCCCGACGTCGGCCTGGCGCTGGACCCGGAGTGGCGGATGGGCCCCGGGGAGGTGCCGATGAAGACCTTCGGCCACGTCACCGCGCAGGAGCTGAACGAGACAGCGGCCTGGGTCTCGGACCTGGTGGCCGAGCACGGCCTGCCGGAGAAGGTGATGGTCTTCCACCAGCTCAACCCGGGCGTGGTGCGCAACGAGAAGGCGCTCAAGCCGGCCAAGGGCGTGGTGATGATCAAGTCCGTGGACGGCATCGGGGGTCCCGGGGCCAAGATCGACACCTACCAGAACGTGGTCAAGACCATGCCGGCCTTCGTTCATGCCGGCTTCAAGCTCTTCTACCAGGAGGATGTGCAGACCGGCGGGCGGCTGATGACCCCGGCCGAGGTGATGGGCCTCAAGCCGGTGCCCGAGTACGTCCTGTTCGAGTAAGTAGGGTGTGGCGCATGACCGACTTCCACCTCATCGGCGACGAGACGGCCGACGAGCTGCTGGCCAGCGACGACAACGCCCTGCTGGCCGGCATGTGCCTGGACCAGCAGATCTCGATGGAGAAGGCCTTCGCCGGCCCCGCGGTGATCGCGGAGCGGATGGGCGGCCGTTTCGACGTCGAGGCGATCGCCGCGATGGACGAGGCGGACTTCGTGGAGCTGTGCGCCCGCAAGCCGGCCGTGCACCGTTTCCCCGGCTCGATGGGGGCGCGGCTGCACCAGCTGTGCACCGTGCTGACCGAGGAGTACGACGGCCGGGCCGCGAACCTCTGGGCGGACGGCGACGGGCGCCAGGTGCTGGCCCGGCTCAAGAAGCTGCCCGGCTTCGGTGACCAGAAGGCCCGGATCTTCCTGGCCCTGCTCGGCAAGCGCCGCGGCCTGCAGGCCTCGGGGTGGCAGCAGGCGGCGGGGGAGTTCGGCGAGCCCGGCTTCCGCTCCGTGGCCGACATCACCGACGAGGCCTCCCTGCTCAAGGTGCGCGAGACCAAGAAGGCGGTCAAGGCTGCGGCCCGTGCCGCCAAGCAGGAGACGACGGCATGAGCCCGCGGCTGGTGGTGGGCGCGATCATCGTCGACGACGATCGTCGTGTGCTCGCTGCCCGCCGCAACCGCCCCGCCGAGCTGGCCCTGCAGTGGGAGTTCCCGGGCGGGAAGGTCGAGCCAGGGGAGAGCCCGCAGCAGGCCCTGGAGCGCGAGGTGCACGAGGAGCTGGGCTGCCGGATCCAGGTGCACGCCGAGTTCGAGAGCGTCGACGGGGCCTGGCCGATCAACGACGAGCTGGAGCTGCGCGTCTTCTTCGCCAGCCTGGTGGCCGGTGAACCCCTGCCCGGTGACAGCCATGACGAGCTGAGCTGGGTGGCTCCGGTCGACCTCGACGCGCTGGTCTGGCTGGAGGCCGACGAGCCGATCGCCCGGCTGCTGCAGCAGGGTCTGCTGCGGTGAGCGCGACCCGTCCGGCCCCGGCGCGGCCGGTGGCCATCCTGAACCCGGTGGCGCGCGGTCATGCCCGCACCGTCGAGCTGCTCGACCGGTTGGCGCGCGAGCACGGCTGGCCCGCCTGGCGCCACCTGCCCACCACCGAATTCGACTTCGGCGGCAGCCAGGCAGAGCAGGCGCTGGAGCTGGGCGCAGACCTGGTCGTGGTGGGCGGTGGGGACGGCACCGTGCGGGCCGTTGCGGAGCGCCTGCGTGGCACGCAGACCGCCATCGGGATCGTCCCGCTGGGCACGGCCAACATCTTCGCGCGCAACCTGGGGCTGTCTCCCCGCCGGCTGGAGGCGGCTGTCGGGGTGGCCATGTTCGGCAGCCCGCGTCGGTTGGACCTGGGCGTGGCCTGCTTCCGCACCGAGTCCCTTCCCACCCAGGACTCGCGCGAACACCTCTTCCTGGTGCTGGCCGGGCTGGGCAATGACGCCCTCACCGTCGCGGCCACCCGTCCCGGTCTCAAGCGTCGTCTGGGCTGGTTGGCCTACTTCGAGTCGGGCAGCCGGCACCTGGTGCGCAGACCGGTGAGGATGCTGGTCCAGCTCGACGACCAGCCGGCGCTGCCGCGGGCGCTGTGGAGCTGTCTGGTGGGCAATGCCCCCCGCATCCCCATGGGCATCAGCATCTTTCCCGCACGAGAGCTCGACGACGGACTGCTCGACGTGATGGAGGTGCGGGTCACCCGGCTGCGGCAGTGGTTCCCGATCGCCCTGGCGGGTGCGCGTCGCCGGGCGGAGAGCCCCTGTCTGGTCCACCACGACGCGCGTCGCGTCCGCCTGGTGCCCGACGAGCCCACCGAGCTGCAGCTCGACGGCGACGTCTTCGGCCCGGTGGTGGAGGCCACGCTGTCCGTCCACCCCAGATCCCTGCTGGTGAACACTCCGGAAGGAAAGACCCGATGACCGCAGACCTGAGCCTGGTCCGTGACCTGCTCGCCGACCACACCGACCAGGAGGCGGAGCTGCGCATCCTGACGCTGCTGCAGGAGTTGCCCACCGAGCAGCTCAACGCCTTGATGGGCGACGACGAACTGGCCGAGCGCCTCTTCGAGGCCCTCGACGACCATCTGCTCGGCGCCCGGAACCACGAGGCCCTGGTCAGCCTGCTCGCCGTGGAGCGACGTGGCGAGCTCGACCTGCAGTCCTGCGCGAACCTGATCCACGGCCTGCAGGTGGGCCGGACCTCCTCGAAGGACGAGCAGGTCATCCTGTCCCTGGTGCGGGAGCTGCGGGGTGAGGAGCTCACCCACCTCAAGAACCTCCTCAACCTGCGCAACGACCACCACGACCTGGAGGGGCTGGTCTTCGTCGACATCGACGACGAGCAGGTGCGCGAGGAGCTGCTGGCGCACTTCGCCGAGTCAGTGCCCGACGAGCCGGTGACCGAGGCGAAGGTGCTCTCCGACATCGATGACACCGTCTTCTGCAAGCTCCACGACAAGCGCTACCCGAAGGGGACCATGTACCCCGGGGTGCTGGCCTTCCAGGAGGCGCTGGACCAGGGGCCGCACGACGACCCGAAGAGCGTGGGCGACCTGACCTTCGTCACCGCCCGACCGATGGACTTCTTCGGCCCGGTGGAGAACCACTCCCGCGAGAGCCTCAAGAAGGCTGGCATCGCGGACCTGTCGGTGATGTCGGGCAGCCTGTTCAGCCTGGTCACGCTGGACCGGATGGCCGGCAAGAAGATGGAGAACATCGACCACTACGTACGCCTGTTCCCCGAGTACCGGATGACCTTCATGGGTGACTCGGGCCAGGGCGACGTGAAGGTGGGGGAGCGGCTGTGGGAGCTGCACCCCGACGTGGTGGACGCCGTCTTCATCCACGACGTGGTCGACACCCCCGAGGAGGAACGACGCGGGCACGCCGAGCACCGCATCTGGTTCCACGACACCTACGTGGGTGCGGCGAACCGGGCCCTGGCTCTCGGACTGATCAGCAGCACGGGGTGGCAGCACGTCGTGGACGAGGCGCGCAAGGCCTTCGACGAGATCGCGTGGGAGTCCGGTGAGCAGGAGGACCGGATGCGCACCCTGCTGGAGCGGGACATCGCGGCGCGCCCCGAGCCGGGCAGCGCGCGCGATGGCGCAGCTCGAACCGCCTGATTCGCCTCTGGCAAGGTCAAGGAGCCGATGCGTTCGAATCTGGCCGTGCGGATGTGCAATTGCGACCCAGATGTGTGTATCCTGATCCAGCTCTCGGAACGACGGACCTCGGTCCCACAGAACCGATCGGCGCAAGTGGCAGAGGCTCGCAAGAGCTGCTAAGCTTCTCAAGCCGAAATCGCAGCAGCGATTGGAGCCGGCACACCAAACCACCTCGATTCTGAGGGGACCGGTGCGTCCGAAGCGGTCAGGATCGCCGGTTTGACGCCGACGATGCGGATCACTAAAGTAGAATGAGTTGCCGCAAGGTGACGAAACGGGGAAAACACAGCAATGTGTTTCTCCAAGCCAGGCCGGAAACGCCGATTTGAAATGGCGCAGAAAGCCCGGTAAGATTGATCGAGTTGCCCCAAGCACACGTCGAGGGATGTGGGCGCGGGTCGCACCCGAAACTTGAGAACTCAACAGCGTGCTTTATGGTCAATGCCAATTTTTACCCGTGGCCATTGTCTTCATGGATCTGCCTTTGTGGTGGGTTTGTGTTGTGGTGGTTATGGTTTCTTTGAGTATTTTTGATGATTGCCAGTTTTTCTGGTTTTTTGTCGGGACTCA
>NZ_BAAAIX010000017.1:0-49884 GCF_039526385.1 Luteococcus peritonei
ATCAGACGGTCACACAGGCCGCCTGACCAGCCCCTAGAAATCTGTCAACCAAACTGGGGGCAGTCCCGCCCGCGGGCACCACGGGGTGCTCGACGACGTCGATTGGGACCTGGTCATTCCCACAGAGGACCTCACCCCCGCACAGATTGCTTCACGAATCATCGGCTCGTGTGAATTCTTGGTGGACTGACTGTTCACTCGCACCAATGCTGCGGTCGAGTCAGCCCCTCGGGGAGCCGGGTGCGAGCATCTCCGCGGGCCGCGTCGAGCTGCTGCTGGGTGAGGAAGATCGCGCCGCTCAGGTCTACGCCACGCAGATCGGCGTCGCGAAGGTCGGCGCCCAGAAGGTCGGTGCGCTCGAAGCTGGCGCCGCGCAGGTCGCTCGCGATCAGCAGGGCGCTGCGCAGGCAGTGACGGTCCAGGTTGGCGCCGCGAAGGTCGGCACCCATCAGCTGTGCCCGAGGCCGGAAACGCCCGGGCTGGGGCGCCGGGTGGCGGTACTGCTCACTGACGGCCACCAGCAGGTCCCCGACCCGGCCCCGCAGCTCGCCGATGTTGATGGTGGCGAGCTCGGCCGCGTTGCTCTCCACCACGGTCCGCAGCTCACCAACGAGGTCGACCACGGGGCGAGTCAGCTCCCCGCGTGCCAGCTGTTCGGCCTCGGTGAGTAGCCGGCGCATCTCCATCAGGTGCCGCATGGCGGCAAAGACGGCGAACATCGAGCTGGCCAGGTCAGGATCGTCGCGCCAGTCCGCCCGCCCCGCGAAGGTGACCTGGGTGACCTGCTGCCCGGCCCCGAAGCAGTCGAAGACGGTGCAGGCCGGCCACCCCTCCTCCCGAAGCCGCGGGTGGATCCGGCACAGGTTGTCCTCGCGCAGGTGGTGGCACGGAGTTCCGGCCGGGATGTCGGCACCGAAGCCGCCGGAACGGGTTCGGGTGAGGGCGACACAGCACAGCCCGACGCACCGGGCGCAGTCACCCACGAAGTCCACGAGATCCACCTCCGGCATTGACACTAGGGGACCAACTCCCGGGCGGCATTCCATTTGTGCCGCCCGAGGTCCGCTCGCATAGAGTCCCACCGTGGCTGACGAACCCCTGGACCCGGACCGATCGGGAACCACTGCTGGGACCCAGCCCCCGGTGGTGCACGGCCGACGTGCCCTGATGGTGGGACTTCTCTCCGGCGTGGTCTGCGTCGCCTTCGAGTCCGTCGCGGTGGCCACCGCCATGCCGCAGGCCGCCAAGGACCTGGGCAACCTGGGGCTGTACGCCTGGGCCTTCACCCTGTTCGTCCTGGGCATGGTCTTCTCCACCGCCCTCGCCGGCCGGCTCAGCGACCGGGTCGGCCCGGTCAAGCCGCTGGCGCTGGGCACGGTGCTCTTCCTGCTGGGCCTCTTGGTGGCGGGAGCCGCCCCCTCGATGCTGGTGCTGGTGGCCGCCCGCTTCCTGCAAGGGGTCGGCGGCGGCGCCATGAACCTGTGTCTGATGGTGGTGGTGGCCAAGGCCTTCGACGAGCACGAGCGCGCCTCCATCATGACCATGTTCAGCTTCTGCTGGGTGATGCCCGCCTTCCTCGGCCCGCCGGTGGCTGCCTTCGTCACCCACCGCTTCGGCTGGCACTGGGTCTTCTGGGCCCTGGTTCCGCTGCTGCTGGCCGCCACCGCCCTGTCGGCCGGTCCGCTGGCCGAGCTGCAGCGTCGCCACGTGCCCCACGTGGAGGGCGCCAATCCGGTCCCGCTGTGGGCAGCGGGCCTGGCCGCGGCCTCGGCGGCCCTGCTGCAGGGCGCCAGCCAGCTGCTCGGCTGGACCGGTCTGGTGCTGGGCGTCGTGGCCCTGGTCCTGCTGCTGGTCTCCGTGCCCCGCCTGATGCCGGCCGGCTTCCTGCGGGTCCGCCCCGGACTGTCCGCGGTGGTCTGGAGCCGCGCCTGCCAGGCGGGCTCCTTCTTCGCCGCCGAGGCCTTCCTGCCGCTCAGCCTGGTGGAGCTGCGCGGACTGTCGCTCTTCCAGGCCGGCCTGGCCCTCACCATCGGCTCGCTGGGCTGGACGCTGGGCTCCTGGGTGCAGTCGCGTCCCTGGCTGAAGTTGCGACGAGACCAGATCATCCAGCTCGGCGTCGCCTGCACCCTGGCCGGCATCGGGGCCATCGTCGTGGCGGCCTGGCACCCGGCCGGCACCATCGCGCTCGCCGCTGTCGGCTGGACCGTCGCCGGCCTCGGCATGGGCCTGGGCATCGCCAGCGGCTCGCTGGCTGTCATGACGCTGTCCGAACCGGCGCAGCTGGGCCGCAACACGTCCAGCCTGCAGACCGCCGAGGGCCTCGGCAACGCCCTCGCCGGTGGCATCGCCGGCGGGCTCTTCCACGCCCTGCACACCCAGTCGTCCGGCTCCACCACCTTCGGCATGGTCTTCGCCGCCACCGCCGCCTGCGGCCTGGTGGGCGTGCTCGCCGCCTCGCGGATCGGCCACGTCCGCAATGCCACCGCCGGGGTGTGAGCCGCGCGCAACGGAAGCTGTCACAGCCACATGACATAGTGGAATGGTGACGAACCCACCGATGGACTGGTACCCGGACCCGGCCGACGCGACCCGTGACCGCTACTGGGACGGCGAGCGCTGGACGCACAACACCCGTCCCGCGCAGCCCCGCCCGCAGGCCCCCGTGGCCGCAAGCTCCGGCTTCGAGGCCAACGCCGCCCCGCCGCAGGGCAGCTGGCCGCAGCAGGGCGAGGCTCCGCAGCAGCCCGGCGCGCAGCAGGACAGCGCCGCCCAGCCCGGCTATGGCCCCTACCAGGGTGGCCAACCCCAGCACCAGATCCAGCCGGCGCAAGGCGCGGGACAGCCCTACGGCCAGCAGCCCTACGGCGCTCCCGGCGCGCAGCAGCCCGGCAATGGTTCCTGGGTGCCCGGCCAGCCCTATCCGGCAGCCCAGAGTGGCCAGGCCGCCACCACCGCCGACGCCGTGCCGCTGTCCGGCTGGTGGCGTCGTGTCTTCGCCTTCCTGGTGGACGGCATCGTCACCTCGGCGCTGCTGTGCCTGTTCGGCTGGAAGTGGGTCAAGCAGCTCGTCGACGGCTACACCGCCTATTTCAACGACATGATGGCGCAGACCCAGGCGGGCACCCCGCCCACCATGCCCGCCAACACCAACGACCTGCTGGTGAAGTACAACATGGAGGGCGCCCTCACCCCGCTGAGCGCGATCAGCTGGGCCGTCGCCCTGGTCTACTTCCTGCTGCTGTGGCGCTTCCTGGGCGCCAGCCTGGGCCAGCTGCTGATGGGGATCCGCGTGGTGCCCACCGACAACGGCCGCGCCCCGCGCCAGCTGGGCTGGGTCCCGGCCCTGGTGCGGGCCCTGGTCTTCTCGGCCGTCTCCGCCCTCCCGATCCTGCCGCTGATCAGCTACCTGATGCCGCTGGGCACCAAGCGCCGCCAGACGCTGCACGACATGGCCGCCCGCACCCAGGTGGTCCGGAGCCGTTGATGCCGGTCGCCGGCTGGTACGCCGACCCCACCGCCCAGGGTCGACTGCGCTGGTGGGACGGCCAGGGCTGGACCGGCCACGTCCAGGCGAGCCCTCACGGGGCCAGCCTGCCGCAGACTGGTGGGCCGCAGCCGCAAGTCGGCTGGGTGCCGCCGCAGCTCGGTGGGGAGCAGATGCAGGCCTGGCCCCAGCAGCAGGCCACGTGGCCGCCTGCCGCCCCGGTGGACGTCTTCGGGATGCCGGACAACCGCCCTCGCACCGCCGACGGTGTGCCGCTGGCGGGCTGGTGGGCCCGTGCCCGCGGCTACCTGGTGGACTCGATGATGCTGTGGGCCGTCTCGATGGTGCTCTTCGAGCACTGGCACGGCCCGCTGTTCAACGAGCTGCTGGGCCTGTGGCGCGTCTGGCTGCTGGTGGGGCTGGGCCCCGGCGGCCTGCAGGACTGGTTCACCGCAGACCTGCTGGGCATCTGGGTGCGCGCCATGATCCCCGGCGTGCTGCTGCGGGTGGCCTATGACGTCGCCTGCCTGTCCACCGGGGGAGCGACGCTCGGTCACCGGGCCGCAGGCCTGCGCGTCGCCCGACGTGACGCCGCTCTGGCCGACGGACCCCGCACCGGGCTGCGCTGGACCACCGCGCTGGTCCGTAGCCTGGTGGTGCGGCTGACCGCCCCCACCTTCGTGCTCTGGCTCGTCGTGGTGCTCTGGGCCGCCGTCGACCGGCGTCGCCAGGGCCTGCACGACCGGCTCGCCGGCACGCAGGTGGTGGACCACCAGTGGGCCCGCGCCGGGATGCGTTGAGCAGCCTCGATTCACCGGTCGAGACCGACGACCATCGCCGCTAGGCTGGTCCGGACTGCTGACGCCGAATCGACGGGATTTCCCCCATGGCACTGAACGATCCGCTGCTCGCCGAGCTCGCCGACCACTTCGGGATCGCCTCCGAATTCTGGGACTGGAAGGGCCGCCACACCCAGATCAGCGAGCAGACCATCATCGAGGTGCTCAAGAGCCTGGAGATCGACGCCTCCACCCCCGAGTCCCGCCAGGCCGCCGTCGAGGACCTGCGGCTGCGCCCGTGGCGCCGCAAGCTGCCCCCGTGCGTCGTGGTGGAGCAGGGCCTGCCCATCTGGGTGAACGTCCACGTCACCGCCGGAGCCGACGCCCAGCTGCACGTGTGCCTGGAGTCCGGCGAGACCCGCGAGGCCTGGCAGACCGAGAACCACGCCGACGACCGCGAGGTGGACGGCACCTGGATCGGCGAGGCCACCTTCCAGCTGCCCAGCGACCTGCCGCTCGGCTACCACCGTCTGGTGCTGCGCAGCGAGGACGTCGAGGTGGAGTCCAGCCTGGTCATCACCCCCAGCTTCCTGGGCCTGCCCGCCAGCATGAACAACCGCCGCATCTGGGGCTATGCCACCCAGCTCTACAGCGTGCGCTCCCAGGACTCCTGGGGTGTCGGTGACCTGACCGACCTGGCCGACCTGGCCGTCTGGTCGGCCACCCAGCAGTTCGCCGGCTACGTGCTGGTCAACCCGCTGCACGCGGCCCAGCCCAAGGAGCCGCTGGAGCCCAGCCCCTACCTGCCCACCAGCCGGATGTACGTCAACCCGCTCTACATCCGCCCCGAGGAGATCAGCGAGTACGCCCACCTGGGCGAGGCCGACCGTCGCCGGATCCAGCAGCTGCTCGACGACCTGCACACCGAGCTCGACGGCGTGGACGAGGTGCGTCGCAACGAGTCCTGGGCCGCCAAGGAGCAGGCGCTGCGCATCATCTTCGCCGCCGGGATGAAGCCCACCCGCCGGATGGCCTTCGAGGACTTCATCCGTCGCGAGGGCCGCCAGCTGCGCGACTTCGCCACCTGGTGCGCGCTCTACGGCCGCCACGGCGTCGACTGGCGCACCTGGCCGGAGGAGTTCCAGCGCCCCACCAGCCCCGAGGTGGCCGACTTCTACCGCGAGAACCACGACGAGATCCGCTTCTACAAGTGGCTGCAGTGGATCGCGGAGAACCAGCTGTCCACCACCCAGCAGTTCGCCAAGGATGCCGGCATGCCCGTCGGCATCGTCAGCGACCTGGCCGTGGGCGTCAACGCCGCCGGCGCCGAGACCTGGATGCTCTCCGACGTCTTCGCCCAGGGCTGCACCGTCGGCGCGCCGCCGGACCAGTTCAACCAGATGGGGCAGGACTGGGGCCAGCCGCCGTGGCGCCCCGACCGCCTGGCCGACCTGGCCTACGCCCCCTTCCGTCAGATGGTGCAGGGCGTGCTGCGCCATGCCGGCGGGCTGCGCGTGGACCACATCATCGGCCTGTTCCGGCTGTGGTGGGTTCCGAAGGGGCTGTCCGCCAAGGACGGCACCTATGTGCGCTACGACCACGACGCGCTGATCGGCATCCTGGCCCTGGAGGCGCACCGCTCCCAGGCGCTGGTGGTCGGTGAGGACCTGGGCACCGTCGAGCCGTGGGTGCGCGACTACCTGAGCCGTCGCGGCCTGCTGGGCACCAGCGTGATGTGGTTCGAGAACGACGAGCAGGGCCAGCCGCTGGCACCCGAGCAGTGGCGTGAGTACGCCATGAGCTCGGTCACCACCCATGACCTGCCGCCCACCACTGGCTACCTGGCCGGCGACCACATCCGGCTGCGCGACGAGCTGGGCATGCTCACCGAGAGCCTGGAGGAGGAGCTGGAGCACGGCCGCGCCGAGCAGCAGGCCATGATCGACGCCCTGGTGGCCCGCGGTGCGCTCAGCCCCGAGGACGCCGAGAGCCGCGACGTCGAGAAGATCGTGCTGGCCATGCACCGGATGCTCAGCTGGACCCCGTCGAAGGTGCTGAATGCGGCGCTGGTGGACGCGGTGGGCGACCGCCGCACCCAGAACCAGCCCGGCACCATCGACGAGTACCCCAACTGGCGGGTGCCGCTGTCCAGCCCCGAGGGCGAGCCGATGCTCCTGGAGGACGTCTTCGGCTCCGAGCGCGCCAACCGGCTGGCCGCCGTGATGAACGGCTTCGAGCAGCTCCCGGCCCGCCGCCTCGGCTGATCCGACGCGAATCATTGGGAAGGATTTGATCCCTCATCGGGCACAAAGCCTTCCCAATGATGTGGGAGCGCTCAGCGGTCCTTGCTGGTGAGGCGTGGCGTGGCGTTGATCGGGTTCAGGCGATGCCGATGCCGCGCTCGGCCAGCTCGGCGAAGACCGTCTCCACCCGCTCCGGGTGCACCGGGGCGGTGAGCTGGCCGAAGATGCTGGTGGCGAAGCCCTCCTTGGCTGCGTCGATCGCGGTGGCGCGCACGCAGTAGTCGGTGGCGATGCCCACCACGTCCACCCGGGTCACCTCGTGCTCACGCAGCCAGTCGGCCAGCCGCTGCCCCTCGTCGGTGCCCCCGATGCTGCCCTCGAAACCGGAATAGGCGGCCTCGTAGGAGCCCTTGTCGAAGACGGCGTCGAAGGCGAAACCGGCCAGCTCGGGGTGCAGCTGCTGGCCGGGCGTGCCCACCACGCAGTGCGGCGGCCAGCTGTCCACGAAGTCGGGCTGGTCGCTGAAGTGCTCGCCGGGATCGATGTGGTGGTCCCGGGTGGCCACCACCCAGTCGTAGCCACCGCGACGGTCCGCGAGCTGGGCGGCCAGCTTGCTGGCCACGACGTTGCCGCCGTCGACGCCCAGCGCGCCACCCTCGCAGAAGTCCACCTGGACGTCGACGACGACGAGTGCGGTGCTCATGGCTGCTCCTCAGATGTTGGTGGGGACGGCGGAGTGCAGGTAGGGGTTGTAGGCCTCGTCGCCCTCGGAGTCGAGGATGATCGTGGGGATGGCCGGCTCGCCCTTGCTGACCCGCAGCGCCGCCACCGGCAGTTCGGCGCGGGAACGCTCGTGCCGCTCGCGGGAGGCCTGCAGCTCCTCGCGGCCCACCACCTGGCCGTCGCGCACCAACTGGACCATCAGCTCGCGGTCGTTCGCGTCGCCCTTCGGGATCTCGCCGATGCCGATGATCTCGGCCGAGGCGGTGCCGTTGTCGTCGAGGCGGCGCAGCGCGAACTTGCGGCCGCCGACGGTGCTCTTGTTGGTGGACTTCTTCGCCACCGGGTACAGCTCGGCGGCGGGATCGTCGGAGTTGGCGCGCGAGACCAGCTTGTAGACAAAGCCGCAGGTGGGGTGGCCGGAGCCGGTCACCACGGAGGTGCCGACGCCGTAGCCGTCCACCGGGGCGCCGCGCAGCGCGGCGATCTGCCACTCGTCGAGGTCGCTGGTGACGATGATCTTCGTCTCGGTGGCACCCAGGTCGTCGAGCAGGTCGCGCATCTGACGGGCGACGATGGCGTGGTCGCCGGAGTCGAGCCGGATGGCCCCCAGTCGGCCCTCGGTGATCCGCACCGCGGTGCGCACCGCCTCCTCGATGTCATAGGTGTCCACCAGCAGGGTGGTCTTCTCGCCCAGCGCGGCGATCTGGGCCTTGAAGGCCTCCTCCTCGCTGTCGTGCAGCAGGGTGAAGGAGTGGGCGGCGGTGCCGGTGGTGGGCACGCCGTAGCGGAAGCCGGCCTCCAGGTTGGAGGTGTTCTGGAAGCCCGCCACGTAGGCGGCGCGGGCGGCGGCCACGGCGGCCATCTCCTGCGCCCGACGGGCGCCCATCTCGATGCAGGGGCGGCCCTCGGCCATGGCGGTCATCCGAGAAGCGGCCGAGGCGATGGCGGAGTCGAAGTTGTAGATGCTCAGCAGCAGCGTCTCCAGCACGCAGGCCTCGGCGAAGCTCCCCTCGACGCGCAGCAGCGGGGAGCCCGGGAAATAGACCTCACCCTCCGGGTAGCCCCACATGTTGCCGCTGAACCGGTAGGAGGACAGCCACTCGGCCAGCTCCTGGTTGACCACGTCGTGCTCCAGCAGCCAGGCCACCGTTGCCGGGTCGAAGGTGAACTCCTCCAGGGCGTCGAGCATGCGGCCCACACCGGCCACCACGCCGTAGCGGCGTCCCTCGGGCAGGCGTCGCGGGAAGAGCTCGAAGACGCTGCGGCGGAAGGCCGTGCCGGCACCCATGGCGGCGCGCACCATGGTCAGCTCGTAGTGGTCGGTCAGCAGTGCGGTGGTCATGGCGACGAGCCTAGGACACGGCGGACCGCCGGGTCACGACTGTTCGCCGTCGGCCCTTCTCAGGCCGGGATGCCGCGACGGCGGTAGCCCGCCAGCCCCAGAGCCAGCAGGCCCAGGGCCACCAGCAGCTCGACGGTGAACGGGGTCCAGCTCCAGGCGTCGCGCGGCAGCAGGCGCAGGTGGCCCCAGGGCTGCAGCCGCAGCAACCAGGCCGGCAGGTCGAAGAGCACCGCGACCCAGGTGGCGAACAGGGTCCAGCCCAGCAGCGCCCAGACCAGGCCGGTGAGCCGGGGCAGCCAGCCCAGCAGGGCCATGGCGAGGCCCACCACCAGCAGCACGCCCGGCAGCAGGCCCGCCGCGGCACGGCCATAGGTGCCCACCGGGCTCCAGTCGCCGCCCCGCAGCGCCTCGGCGAGCGGCAGCGCTGCCCCGACGCCCACCAGCACCAGGCAGGGGGCCACCGTGGCCAGCGCCAGGTGGGAGCTGGCCAGCCACAGCCGGCTGGTGGCGGTGGCCAGCAGCGGCTCGACGCGTCCGTGCACCTCCTCGCTGCGCAGCCGCAGCAGGATGCTGGCGCCGAAGACCGCCACCACCGTGGCGATGATGCCCAGCATGGCGCCGTAGAAGGCGACGTCGAGGTCCTGGCTGCCGCCCAGCTTCTCCAGCATCTGGCCCAGCTGCGGGTTGTCGGCCAGCGCGTCGTGCAGCTGCGCCACGATCGAACCCACCCCGGCCGCACCCAGCAGCAGCGCGAGGCTCCAGCCCAGCAGGCTGTTGCGCTGCAGCCGCCAGGCCAGGCCCCAGGCGCCGGACAGGGCGGGGGAGGCGACGGCCGGACCGGGGCGGGCGGCGACGAGTCCGGCGCCGTGGTCGCGGGCCGACTCCAGCCGGAAGGCCAGCAGTGCCAGCAGGACGAACAGGGCCAGCGCCATCAGCGCCACCCACCAGCGGTGGCCCGCGAAGGGACGCAGCAGCATGCCCCACTCCAAGGGCACCAGCCAGCCCAGACGGGCCCGCTCGGCAGCCGGCCCGGCCCCGTCGATCACCATGCGGGCCAAGAACATGCCGCCCCAGAGCAGCCCGATGGTCCAGCCGCGCACCGTGCGGGTGGACTCGAAGACCTGTGCCACGACGGCGCCGATCCCGGTGAAGAGCAGCGCCTCGATCCCCAGTGCCGTGCCGGACGCCAGCGAGCCGGCCACCGGCAGCCCCATTGCCACCAGGGGAGCGGCGGAGGCTGCGGTCAGGGCCAGCGCGGCCAGCGCACCCAGCAGCAGGCTCGCAGCCAGCGGGGCATGGCGGCCCACCTGGCCGGCGCGCACCAGCTCCAGACGACCTTCCTCCTCCTCGGCGCGGGTGGTGCGGATCACGGCGAAGCCGGCCATCATCGCGGCAAAGGTCGAGCAGAAGCCGCCCACCCGCCAGAAGACGAAGCCACCCGTGGTGTAGACGTCGAAGGCCGGGCCGAGCAGGGCCAGCATCGACGGGTTGTGGCGCAGTGGCTCCAGGGTGGCGCGGGGATCGGTGCCGGGCGGGATCATGGTCTCGTACTGGCCCAGGGTCAGCGGCATCAGGACGGCCAGGCCGGCGATCCAGCAGGCCAGGAAGAGCCGGTTGCGCCGCCAGGCCAGGCGCAGGCAGCCGGACAGGCCGGTCAGGGTGCTCATCGCCGTCGAGCCCCCGGGGCGGCCGGATCCTCCGGCCCCGTTCCACCGGATCCCTCGTAGTGGCTCAGGAAGAGCTCCTCGAGGCTGGGCGGGGTGGAGGTCAGCGAGCGCACCCCGTGGGCGGTGAGCACCTCCAGCAGGTCATTGATGCCGGCGGCGTCGACATGGGCGTGGACGGTGCTGCCCTCGATGCGCAGGTCGTGCACGCCCGGCAGCTGCTCCAGGCGCTGCGGCGGGGAGTCCAGCTCGGCGGTGACGTCGAGCCGGTGCAGGTGGCGCAGCTCGGCCAGGGTGCCGGTCTCCACGACGCGTCCGGCGCGGATGATGGAGACGTGGTCGCACAGCGCCTCCACCTCGCTGAGGATGTGGCTGCTCAGCAGGACGGTGCGCCCGGCGTGCTGCTCGGCGCGGATCTGCTCGGTGAAGACGCGCTCCATCAAGGGGTCCAGGCCGCTGGTGGGCTCGTCGAGCAGCAGCAGGTCGACGCGGCTGGCCAGGGCGGCCACCAGCGCCACCTTCTGCCGGTTGCCCTTGGAGTAGGAGCGTCCCTTCTTGCGCGGGTCCAGCTCGAAGGCCTCCACCAGTTCCGCGCGGCGGGCCGGGTCCAGGCCGCCGCGGGCCCGGCCCAGCACGTCGATGGCCTCGCCACCGGTCAGGTTGGGCCACAGGTTCACGTCGCCGGGCACATAGGCCAGGCGCCGGTGCAGCTCCGGCGCCTGGCGCCAGGGGTCGCCGCCCAGCAGACTGACGCCGCCGGAGTCCGCCCGGAGCAGGCCCAGCAGGATTCGGAGGGTGGTGGACTTGCCGGCCCCGTTCGGGCCCAGGAAGCCGTGCACCTGGCCGGCCGGCACGCTCATGGTGAGCCCGTCGAGGGCCCGGGTGCGGCCGAAGGTCTTGACCAGGTCGTGGATCTCGATGGCGTGGTTCATGCCTCGTCCTGGGGGCTGCAGGCGGTGCCGATCGCATCCGCGAAGCCGGTGGTGAGCAAGCCGTGGGTGAAGACATCGGCGGTGGCCAGGCTGTAGCGGTTCACGACGGCGGGATCGGTGAGGGAGTCGCCGCCCAGGGCCCGGCTGAAGGGCTCGGCCAGCAGCATGACGCCGCAGGAGGAGGCCACCATCCACGCGACGACGGCCTGCTGGTCGGCCATCGGACGGATCGCCCCGGCCGCGATGCCCTGCTCCACCAGCTCGTGGCTGGTCTCCAGCAACCGGTCGTAGATCCGGGTGGCGGTCTCGCCCCCGGCGCGCAGCGCCGCGACCAGGTAGGCCAGCAGCGGGCGGTACTCCGGATGCTGGCGCAGGTAGTCCTCCATGTCCGGCAGGGCATTGAGCGTGAGCAAGGTCTTCTCCTGGGCCAGCGCCGCCATGGCCCAGTCGTCGCAGGCCTGGCGCAGGCCCTCCTTGCTGCCGAAGTGGTGCATCACCAGGCCGGGGGAGACACCGGCGGCTCGGGCCACCTGGCGCACCGTGGTGCGCTCGAAGCCATGGCTGCCGAAGGCCTCGACGGCGGCGGCGCGGATCCGGGCCTCGGTGCTCAGGTCACTCCGGGTTGAACTCATGTTCAATAGTCTGAACGCTCATCAATGATGGGCAAGGTCCGGTGCTGTGAGCTTCGTCACCGGTGCCGGACGGGGCCAGACGCCCCGGACGCACCGCGGGCCCCGGTCGACGACCGGGGCCCGCAGCGTGGATGGGTCAGGCGTGCGGCAGCACGCGGGTGCCGGCGGTGCCGTCCAGGATCGCCTGCAGCTGGTCCAGGCGTCCGATCACGGCGGGGTGCCCGGAGGCGCGCACGAAACGGCAGGCCGCCGAGACCTTCGGCCCCATGGAGCCGGCCGGGAAGGTCATGGCGTCCAGTTCCTCGACGTCGATCTCGGTGATCGCGCGCTGGGTGGGCAGTCCCCAGTCCAGGTAGACGGCATCGGCATCGGTGGCCATCACGTAGACGTCGGCCTCGATCGAGCTGGCCATCACCGAGCTGGAGGCGTCCTTGTCCACCACGGCCTCCACGCCGCGGTAGCCGCCCTCCGGCACCTGAACGACGGGGATGCCGCCACCACCGGTGGAGACCACGATGTGGCCGGCGTCCAGCAGTCGTCGCACCGAGTCGATCTGCACCACGCGTCGCGGCATCGGGGAGGGCACCACGCGACGGTGGTCGTCGCCGTCGAGACGGAACTGCCAGCCGTACTGCGCGGCCATGGCCCGCGCCTGGTCCTCGCGGTAGACCGGCCCCACGAACTTCGTGGGATCGCCGAAGGCCGGGTCGTCGGGGTCCACCTCGGCCAGCGTCAGCACCGTGGTGAGCATCTGGCCGGGCGCCATCACGGCGCGCATCTCCATCTCGATCATGTAGCCGATCAGGCCCTGGGTCTCGGCGCCCAGCACGTCGAGCGGGTAGCCGTCCTTGTTGTGCAGCGCCAACTGGCCCACCTGCGGGCCGTTGCCGTGCGTGATCACCAGCTGGTGCTCCTGGGCCACGCGCGCCAGGACGCTGCAGGCCTCGCGCAGGTTGCGCCGCTGGTTGTCGATCGTCATCTGCTCGCCGCGACGCGAGATGGCGTTCCCGCCCAGTGCCACCACGACCCTCATCAGCTGACCTCCTGTGTTCGTCGTCGTCCATCCAGGGGCAGCGCGCTGGGCCGGGTCCACAGGGCGTGGAGGCCGTAGAGCGCATCGGCGCCCGAGCTGCTGCCGTGCTGTGCCAGCCGGTCCACCGACTGCTGCAACAGCGCCATGTCGTGGGAGCGCAGGGCCCCCAGCATGTTGTTGACCGCGCGTCCGGTCTCGCCGGCCAGGGCCGCGGCCAGCAGGCTGCTGGAGGTGCGCGTCGTGGCACCCACCGACGCATCATCGAGGTGCTCGAACTGCTCCGCGGAGCCGGTGACGGCCCGGTGCCAGGCGATCCAGCCCACCAGCACGTCGTCTCCGGCCGGGGTGAGCCCGGCGCCCAGGCCCATCAGCGCATCCACCTCTCCCGCCAGGGCGCGGCGCAGCGCAGGCTGGCCGAAGAGCCGACCGTCCTCGGAGGAGAACCAGGAGCGCGCCAGCCAGGGCTGGGCCATGGTGACGGCCGGCCCGGGGTCGATCGGACCGGTGAAGGGGGTCTGCATCTGCACCCGCCCCGCGCCCTCGGTCTCCACGTGCACCACGGCTCCGGGTGCCCAGGTCTGCTCGACGACGGCCTGCGAGGCCTCGTCGAGCATCACCTGCAACGGGCAGCAGACGTCATCGGTCAGGTTGACCACCATCGGGCGGCCGGCCGGGCCGGTCACCTCCAGGTTGGCGGAGTGCTCGAAGCGCTGCCCCATCCGCACCTGGCGCGCGCCGGCCAGGCTCTGCAGCCCCAGCGAGGTGCCGCGCACCGCGCGCAGCACCACGGGATGCTCAGGCATGGCTCTCGGCCTCGACACCGTAGCGCTGCGCCAGCGCCTCCAGGGCCTTGGTGAAGCAGCCCAGGGGAGCGCGGACCGTGCCGGCACCGATCTGGCCCACGCCCGGCTCGATGGAGGCGATGCCGGTGTTGATGATCGGGGTGATCCCGGTGGCCACCACCTTGCGCACGTCGATGCCCAGCGCAGTGCCCTGGAAGTCCCACGTGGGGATGGACAGCGCCGGGTTGTGGCCGGTGACGATCTCGGCCATCTCCTCGCTGGTGGCCAGTGCGTCGCCGAAGCCGCCGGCACCCAGGAAACGGGTCACGCCGGGGGCGGCGATCATGGCCATGCCGCCCAGGCCGAAGGTCTCGGTGATGGCGGAGTCGCCCATGTCGGGGCAGGCCTGCGACTGGTCGTAGCCGGTGAAGAACAGGCCGGTGGGGGTGTTCACCGGGGCGGTGAACCACTCGTCGCCCAGGCCGGAGACGCGGATCGCGAACTCGTGGCCGTTGCGGGTCATGGCGGTGACCACGGAGCCCTCGGTGACCTGGCGGGAGGCGTCGGTGATCGCCTTGCAGGCGGCCATCGCCAGGTTCAGGAAGAACTGGTCGGTGCGGCCCAGGAAGTCGGTGACCTGCTGCAGGACATCGGTCTCCAGGCCGGCGCGCACCAGCAGCGGGGCCATGTCCTTGGCGAAGATGGCGGAGGCGGCGATGTTGCGCTGGTGCATCTCGTCGCCCATGGTCAGGGCGCGGGCCATCACCGGGTTCAGCGGGTAGCCGCCGTCGGTCTGGCGCAGCGCGGCGGCCAGCGAGGGGCCGAGCACGTCGCGCATCCAGCGCAGCCGCTCGATCACCTCGTCGTCATAGGCGCCGAAGCGCAGCACCTTGCCGATGCCCTCGTTCATGGTGGAGAAGGAACGGTTCTCGCCGGCCTGGTTCTCCACCACGACCATGGCCATGTGGGCGCTGGTGATGCCGCCCATCGGGCCGACGGCACCGACGCTGTGGCAGGGCAGCAGGCGCACCTCGCGGGCCACCAGCTCGCGGGCCTCGGCCTCGGTGCTGGCCCAGCCCTCGAACAGGGCGGCGCCGATGCAGGAGCCCTGCACCGGGGCGGGCATGTCCTCGAAGGCGATCGGCGGGCCGGCGTGCAGCAGGGTGCGGGTCGGCTCGGCGAGCTCGGGGACCACCTCGTGCGCCTGCACCACGTCCACCAGGACGGGCTGGGCGGCCATCATGGCCTCGATGACGGCGCGGTTCGCCTCGTCGATGCTGGCAAAGGTCTGGGTGTCGGTCATGGGCTGGCTCCTCAACGGTTCATGAGCTGGGTGACGAGGGACGAGAGGCGGGCATCGCCGCCGGCCAGGGGCTGCCAGGTCCACTGGACCACGGCCTGTTCCTGGGCGGCGATGGTCTCCGCGAAGCCGGCCAGGCCGACGTTCACGACGCGGGGGCCGGCGAGCAGGTCGGCCACCGCGGGCGGCACCGGGGCGGCCTGCTGCTCGGGGCGTGCGGCGCGCGCGGCGGCGAGCTGCACCAGGCCTGCGGCATGGCGGGCGGCGGCGGCATTGCTGGGCAGGACGGTGACCCCGGCCTGCTGCAGGGTGCGGCGCTGGGCCTCCAGGTCCTGGAAGTCCTGGGCGGTGCCGCACAGCGAGGCGACGACGGCCACCTCGCGGCCGGCGGCACGGGCCCGCTCGATGCCCTCGCGCACCTCGGTGGCCACCGCCCCGGCGGGGTCCTCGGTGGAGCCGTGGCCCAGCACCACGTCGAGCAGCAGCACGGCCACCGACTCGTCGTCGAAGACCTCGCCGATCCGCTCGGAGCGGCTGGAGGGGTCGATCATCGGGTGCGGGCGGCCCTGGGTGTACTCGTCGTCGCCCAGGTCGATGATGCGGTGGCCCTCGGCGTCCAGCTGCACGCCGTGGGCGTGGTTGCCGTCGTCGGCGGGCAGGTCGAGCTCCTGGCGCAGCACCATGGCGGCCTCGCCGGCCAGGGTGCCGCCGGTGTAGAGGCCGCGGATGGTGCGCTGGCCGGGGGCGGGGGAGAAGCGGGAGCAGCCCGCCAGCTCGACGGCCTTCTCGGCGGCCTCGGCCATGGTGGCGACGAACCAGACGGTGCCCTCGCGCTCGACCTCGGGCCGCTCGCCCAGGAAGAGCGCCACGACGGGCTTGGTGAGCTGCTGGGCCGCGGCCACGACGCGCTCGCGCACCTCGGGGGCCGGGGGCTTGGAGACGATCACGATGGTGTCGGTGGCCTGGTCGTCGTCCAGCGCGCGCAGGGCGGCCAGGGTGGTGGTGCCGCCCACCGGGGCGGTCAGGTCGCGGCCGCCGACGCCGACGGCGTGCGAGGTGCCCAGGCCGAGCCGGTCCACCTGGCTCATCACCTCCTGGGTGCCGGTGCCGGAGGCGCCCACGATGCCGATCGAACCGGGGCGGGTGCTGTTCACGAAGGCCAGCGGGACGCCGGCGATCGCCGAGGTGCCGCAGTCGGGACCCATCATCAGCAGCCCGCGCTCGTCGGCCAGGCGCTTGAGGCAGACCTCGTCGTCGACGGAGACGTTGTCGCTGAAGACCATCACGTTGAGGCCCGACTCCAGCAGCTCGCGGGTCTGGGCCGCGGCGTGCTCGCCGGGCACCGAGACCAGCGCGACATTGGCGCCGGGCAGCTTGTCGAGGGCGCGGTGCAGCGAGCGGACCCGCGGCAGCGAGCTGGCGCCCTTGGCGGAGCTCTGGTTGTTCAACATCTCCAGCGCGGTGGCGGCCACCTGGTCCGCGGTGGCCTCGTCATCGGCCTCGATGCCGAGCACCAGGTCACCGGGCTGCGCGGCATCCACCTCGGCGGAGCCGAAGCCGGTGTTGCGCAGAATGTCCTTGTTGGCGGGGGTGCCCATCATGACCGAGACCTTGCTGACCCCCTCGAGGTCACTGAGCTTGCGGCTCAGCACCATCAGGGCCACGGAGTCCTGGTAGAGATTCGGCTTCACGACTGTCTTCAGCACGGAAATCCTCCTGTTCGCCGCGATGGTATACCAAAGCGGACCCTGCTCGGTAGACTTCGTCCATGACCACCCAGCCCCGACCGCCGGCCGTCGACATCGCCCGTCCGCAGGGCGTCAGCGTCGAGCTCACCGCCGCCAGCCATGCGTTGCGCGACCACGTGGTGGAGGTGCTGCGCGAGCAGATCGTCTCCGGCGAGCTGGAGCCCGGCACCCGGCTGCGGGAGCGGGCGCTGAGCGAGCAGTTCGGCGTCTCCCGGGTTCCGGTGCGCGAGGCGATCCTGGTGCTGGAGCAGCAGCGGCTGGTCATCACCGAACCCCGGGTGGGGGCCACCGTCACCAGCCTCACCGCCCGCGACGTCACCGAGCTCTTCGACCTTCGGCTGGCCTTCGAGCCGCTGACCGCCCGCCTGGCCGCACGGTCGCGCACCACCGAGGACCTCGCGGTGCTCGACGAGGACCATGACCGCGCCACCCGGGCCGCGACCACCGGCGATGCCGCCAGCGGATCCCGCGCCAATGCCGACTTCCACCGCGACCTGATCCTGGCCTCGCACTCCGAGCTGCTGCAGCAGGTGGTGGGCCCGCTCGACTCGATCATCCAGCGCCTCTTCCGCCAGACCATCACCCGTCACGAGGGTGACCTGTGCCGCGACCACGCGCACATCCTGGAGGCGGTGCGCAGCGGCGACGAGGAGCTGGCCGCCTTCTGGGCGGTCCGCCACGTGGAGAGCACCCGCGAGCACTCCATCGCGCTGTTCAGCTGAGGTCGGGCAGGCCCCGGGTCGCTGTTCCCGCCGGGCGGTTGCTGGTATACCATCGCGGCCATGGAGCTGTGGCACATCCTCGCCGTCATCGCAGCCGGCTTCGGCGCCGGTGCGGTCAACACCATCGTGGGCTCCGGCTCGCTGATCACCTATCCCGTGATGGTGATGCTGGGCGTGCCCCCGGTGAGCGCGAACATCGCCAATTCGGTGGGCCTGGTGCCCGGCTCCATCGCGGGTGCCTGGGGCTACCGCGGGGAGCTGAGCACCACCCACCGCAGCACCCTGGTCCGGCTCTCGGTGGCCTCCTGCCTGGGTGCGGTGATCGGTGCCTTCCTGCTCACGCAGCTGTCCAGCGCAACCTTCAAGATCGTGGTGCCCTTCCTGATCCTGTTCGCGGCCCTGCTGGTGGCCTTCCAGCCCCGCATCGCCCGCTCGCTGAAGCCGGCCGGGGGCACCCGGTGGACCGCCCTGATCGGCCTGGTCTTCGCCGCCGGCGTCTACGGCGGCTACTTCTCCGCCGCGCAGGGCGTGATCCTGCTGGGTGTGCTGGGCATCTTCCTGGCCGTCGGGATCCAGGAGCAGAACGCCATCAAGAACCTGCTGCAGTGCCTGGTCAACATCGTCGCCGCCATCTTCTTCATGGCCCGCGGCGCGATCCTGTGGGACTACGCCGCCCTGGTGGCCATCGGCTCCATCGTCGGCGCGCTGGCCGGGGCCTGGCTGGCCCGCCGCATCCCGCCCAAGGTCTTCCGGGTCTTCATCGTGGTCTTCGGCCTGTGCATGGCCGCCTACATGGGCTGGATGGCGGTGCGCTGAGCTCAGCCCACGTCGCGTCGACGAAAGCCTGCGAAGCCCACGGCCAGGAACAGGCAGAAGGTCAGCGCCAGCCAGCCCGGCCCAGTCCGGATCAGCGGCGGTGACGTGCGGCACATGGCGCAGCGGGCTGATCGCCATCGCCCAGTCCCACAGGTGCAGGGTCGGCCCCAGCAGGGTGATCGCGAAGGTGGCCACCACGGCCAGCCAGCCCACCATCCGACGCCGGGGAGCGGCCCCCACCACCGCGGTGCACAGCGCCACCAGCACCCAGACCGCCGGAACGGTGACCACCGCCTGCTGCAGTACGTCGCCGAAGGAGATCGACGCGTCGGCGTGTGAAGCCACCAGGGCCAGCGCGGTGCCGGCCACCAGCAGGCCGACGGCCGTCGAGGCCAGCGCCAGCACCACAGTGCTGGCCAGGTAGGTGGGGCGGCGCAGTGAGGCGGCCAGCAGCGGCTCCACCCGGAAACCGACCTCCTCGGCATGGATCCGCTGCACCATCCCCACGCCCATGATCGAGACCACGATGGCGATGATCTGCAGGATGGTGGCGACGAAGGAGGAGCGGATCTCCTCGGGGCGGACCGCGCCCTGGGCCAGCACCTGCGCCAGCGCGGGATTGCTGGCCACCAGCTCGCCCATCGAGCTGACCAGGCTGCCGAACATCGAGCCCAGCGCCAGGAAACCGACCATCCAGCCCACCACGGCGCCACGGTGCAGGTGCCAGGCCAGCGACCAGATGCCGAAGCGAGGGCCGCCGTGCGCCGGTCCGGGACGGGTGGACAGGTGGCCCTGGCCGAAGTCGCGACGTCCCTCCAGCCAGAAGGCCACCGCGATGCAGACCACGGCGAAGACCAGCGGCACCAGCAGCGGCCACCAGCGGTTGCCCGCAGCAGGGCGGGTCTCGGAGAGCCAGCTGAAGGGGGTGGCCCAGCGGGTCCACTCCGGCAGGTCGGGGCTGGAGTCCACGTAGCCGCGCAGGGCGTAGCAGGTGCCCAGCACCGCGATCGCCAGGCTGGAGGCGGTGCGCGAGTCGGCACCGATCTGGCAGCAGATGGCGGCCACCCCGGCGAACATCAGCCCGGAGGCGGCATAACAGGCCGACTGCAGCGCCGTGGCGGCCATGGTGGCCCCGAAGGCGACGGTGAGCAGCCAGCTCACCAGGCCCAGCGCCAGCGAGGCGATGGCGGCCAGGCCGACGGCGACGGCCAGTCGGGCCTGGCGGCCCAGCACCCCGGAGGCCAGCAGCTCGGCCTGCCCGGAGTCCTCCTGGCTGCGGGAGTTGCGCACCACGACGAGGATCGCCATCAGCCCCGCGAACATCGAGCCCAGCATCAGGGCACGCCAGGCGTTGAAGCCCTCCGGCGTCATCAGGTCACGGGCCTGGCCGAAGACCAGGCCGAGCGCCGGGTTGATGCCCAGGCTCATCGAGAGCTGGGCTCGTTCGGCCGTCGTGTCGATGATCCAGCGGTAGGCGATGATCGAGGTGGCCGAGAGCACGCTGATCAGCAGCACCCAGGGCGCGATGTTCCTGCGGTCCTGCTCGGCGGTGGCACGCAGCAGGAGTGGAGCACCCGTGGCGGCGCTCATCGGCCCACTGACCCCTCGTACTGGCTCAGGAAGAGCTCCTCCAGCGAGGCCGGCGTGACGGTCAGGTTGCGGGCCCCGAGGTCCAGCAGGGCCTGGACGGCGCGGTTCACCTCGTCGGGCGCGACGGTACCGCTCAGCTGCAGCTGCTCGGAGAGATGGACCTCGCTCAGCATGGCCAGCTCGTTGTCGAGCGGGGCCCGGTCCAGCACGGCACCGATGCTCACCCGGGCCTGGCTGCGCAATTCATCGAGGGTGCCGGTCTGCACGATGCGCCCGGCGCGGATGATGCTCACCCGGTCGGCCAGCGCCTCCACCTCGCTCATGATGTGGGAGCTGAGCAGCACGGTGCGGCCCCGCTCCTTCTCGCACGTGATCTCGTCGGTGAAGACGGCCTCCATCAGCGGGTCGAGGCCGCTGGTGGGCTCGTCGAGCACCAGCAGCTCGGCGTCGGAGGCCAGCGCGGCGATGATCGCCACCTTCTGCCGGTTTCCCTTGGAGTACTGGCGTCCGCGCTTGGTGGGCTCCAGCTCGAAGCGTTCGATGAGCTCGTCGCGGCGCTGCTCGTCGATGCCGCCGCGCAGGTTGCCCAGCAGGTCAATGGCCTGGCCGCCGGACAGGCCGGGCCAGAGCACCACGTCGCCCGGCACGTAGGCCAGCCGGCGGTGCAGCTCCACCACGTCGGTCCAGGGATCGCCGCCCAGCAGGCTGGCGGTGCCGGCATCGGGGCGCAGCAGGCCCAGCAGGACGCGGATGGTGGTGGACTTGCCGGCACCGTTCGGCCCCAGGAAGCCCATCACCTCGCCGCGGCGCACGTCGAGGTCCACCCCGTCCAGAGCGGTGAAGGAGCCGAAGCGCTTCACCAGGCCCTCGGTGCGGATCACCGACTCGTCGCTGAGCGGGCGCGCGGCCGGCCGTGGCGGTGGGGGAGCCACCGGCTGCCGGCGCTGTTCGGGCTCGTCGTCCTCGAGCAGGGCGTGCCGCATGGGTACCTGGTTCATCGTCCGCTCCTGTGGGGGTGCTCTGCGCCACGCGTGTGACACATCGCAACAGTAACACCCGATACGTGTGTCAGGTAGTGCAGTAGGGTCGTCCCATGGATCTCGAGGTGCCGCAGGAGTTCGTCGACGCCGCGGTGCGGGCCGCCGCCCGCTCCGGGCGTGACGTGGCCGACGTGAGTGTTGCCGAGATCGCCCGCGCGGCGGGGGTGTCGCGCAGCACCCTGCTGCGGCGGCTGGGTGGCACCAGGGCGCCGCTCGACGAGGCCGTGGCCGCCGCCGGTGTGGAGCTGGGCGGACGCGCTCCGGTCAAGGAGCGTGCCCTGGAGGCGACCGCCTGGCTGCTGGACGAGACCGACCTGGCCTCCACCACCATGGAGGCGATCGCCGCGCGCGCCGACTGCTCGGTGGATGCCCTCTACGCCGCCTTCCGTACCCGCGACGAGCTGCTGGCCGCCACCTTCGAGCGCTTCAGCCCGCTGCCGGCCGTGGAGCAGTGGGCGGCCCAGCCCCATGAGGACCTGCGCAGCGCGGCCGAGGGCTTCTACCAGCGCGTCGTGGAGGGCATGAATAGCAGGCCGCGGGTGGAGGCGGCCGTGGCCGCGCAGGCCCTGGGGCGGGGCAGCGACCCGGCCGCCCAGGCCGTGGTGCGCTTCGGGGCGCCTCGGATCATGGCCGCCTTCGGTGGCTGGCTGGCCGGGGAGGTGGCCGCCGGCCGGGTGCGCGACCTGCCGCTGCCGCTGCTGCTGCAGCAGTTCGGCGGCCCCATCCTGTTCCACGTCGCGATCAACCCGGTGATGTCCGGGGTGCTGGGCCCGGACCGGGCGGTCAGCTCGGAGCAGGCGGTGCGCACGCTGGCCGACAACTTCCTGCGCGCGGTGGCCACCCCGGCCTTCTGGGAGCAGGAAGCCGCTCAGTCGGAGAGCTCGTCCAGCTCCTCGTAGAGGTCCTGGATCTGGCGGGCACGGGCCGCGGCGGGCTCGCCCAGCACCGTGGCCAGCTCGTCGGCCAGGGCACTGACCAGCGCCATCGCGGCCGCATAGGACTGCACCGCGCCGACGCCCTCGGTGGGGCACTCCAGCCAGATGTCGGCCTGGGTGCCGTTCAGCCGGGCCGACTCGTCGGCCACCAGCACCACGCGGGCGCTGGACTCGGTGAGCGTCTCCAGCAGCGCCTCGAAGCCGGCGGCGCGGCGACGGAAGCCGAAGAGCAGTACCACGTCGTCGTCGCCCAGGTCCACCAGTTCCTCGCCCAGGGTCTGGCCGGGCTGTGGTGCCAGCACCACGCCGGGGCGCAGCTGGGCCAGCTGGGTGCGGCAGTGCAGCGCCACCGGGTAGGAGTTGCGCAGCCCGATCACCACCACCCGCGGGGCGCGGGCCAGGATGCCGGCGGCATCGGCCAGGGCCGCGGGGGAGGACAGGGCGCGCGAGATGTTGGCCGCCTCCTGCTCCATCCGGTCGCGCAGCGGCTCGTCGGGCAGCACCAGCGGAACCCCGCGGCTGCGCAGCGCCCGGGCCTCCTCCTTCACCTCGACGAAGGAGGAGTAGCCCAGGCTGCGGAAGAGCCGGCTCACCGTCGCGCGGGAGACCCCGCTGGCGTCGGCGATCTCGGCGGCGCTGCAGGCGGCCAGGTCGTCGATCCGCTCCAGGACCACGCCGGCGGCCTTCTGCTCCTGCGGCGGCAGCTCGGCGAAGTGCCGTCGGATCCGCTGGTGCAGCCCTGCGGTGTCACTCACGAGTGCTGGGCGGCGACGGCCCAGACGGCCGCCTCGAAGGCGTCCAGCGCCACCGCGACGTCCTCGGTGAGCACCGACTCGTCGGGATGGTGGCTGATCCCGTCGTGGCAGCGGGTGAACAGCATCGCCACCGGGCAGACGTCGGCCACCGCCATGGCGTCGTGGCCGGCGCGCGACCAGATCACCATCGGCTCCTCGTCACCCGCGGCGCTGGTGATGCCGGAGGTGATGGCGGCGCGCAGCTGCTCGTCGCAGACCACCGAGTGGGCGGCGTGCATCTGGACGCTCTCCAGCTCCAGGCCGCGGGCGCTGCACAGCTCCGCCATGGCATCGGCGATCTCGTCCCAGGCGCCGTCGCGGGCCTCGTCGGTCTCCGCGCGGAGGTCCAGCGAGAACCGGGCGACGCCGGGCACCACGTTCACCGCGCCGGGCTCGACCGTGATCTGCCCGACGGTGGCGATGACGCCCCGACGACGGCCGATCTCCTCGATGGCGACCACGGCCTCCGAGGCGCCCACCAGGGCGTCATGGCGCTTCTCGTAGGGGGTGCCGCCGGCATGGCGGGCCTCACCGGTGATGGTGATCTCCATCCGGCGGGCGCCCGCGATGATGCTCACCACGCCCAGCGGACGATCGGCGGCCTCCAGGTAGGGGCCCTGCTCGATATGAGCCTCCAGGTAACCCACCAGCTCCTCGCTGCGACGGGCCGCCTCGTCCACCCGCTCCGGGTCCAGGCCGAAGTCGCGGAAGGCCTGCTCCAGGCTGATGCCGTCGGCGTCCTGGAGCGGCCACAGGTCCTCGCTCCAGGTACCGGCGAAGGCCCGCGAGCCCAGCAGGGTGGAGCGGAAGCGCACGCCCTCCTCCTCGTGGAAGGCGATCACCTCCAGCGCGAAGGGCAGCTCGGCGGCGCGCGGCGCGATCCGTCGGGCGGTCTCGATGGCCAGCAGGACGCCCAGGATGCCGTCATAGCGGCCGGCATCGGGGACGGTGTCCAGGTGGGAGCCGAGCACCAGGGCGGGCAGCCCCGGCTCACGGCCCTCGATGCGCCCGCAGCGCGAGCCGGCGGCGTCCAGCCAGGTGGCCAGGCCGGCCTCGTTCATCCAGCGCTCGGCCATCTTGTCGGCAGCCATGTGCTCGCGCGAGAGGTAGACCCGCTCGATGCCGTCTTCACGGCAGGAGAGCTTCGCGATCTCGTCGCAGCGCTGCATGATCTGCTCGGCGGCCTGCTGGCTGGTGGGGGCGGGTGCCTCGTCGACGATCGGGGTGGGGGTGGTGCTCACTTGTTCTCCTCGTAGTGCGCCAGGGCGGCGTCGACGCCGGCATTCGGGGTGGTGGTGAAGCCGAAGCGGCGCAGTTCCGCCTCCAGCGCCACCAGCGTGGTCAGCACGGCATCGCGACGGGTGTTGTAGCCCATCACGCCCACCCGCCAGATCACGCCGGCCAGCGGACCGAAGGAGGTGCCGATCTCGATGCCGTAGTTGGCCAGCAGGCTGGCGCGCAGCTCGTCGCCGGCCACGCCCTCGGGGATCTTCACGCCGATCACGTTGTTCATCCGGTTCGCCTGGTCTCCGAAGAGCTCCAGGCCCAGGCCGGACAGGCCCGCGGCCATCGCCCCGCCGTGCAGCTGGTGGCGGGCCACCGCCGCATCCATCCCCTCGGCGGCCAGCAGGCGGGCGCACTCGCGGGCGGCGTAGAGCATCGAGGTGGCCTCGGTATGGTGGTTCAGGCGCTGCGGGCCCCAGTAGTCCATCACCATGCCCAGGTCGAAGTAGTTGCTGGCGATGCGCACGCCCTGGCCCTGGCTGCCGTCGGCGATGCCGGCCTCGACGTGGCGACGCCCGCGGATCACCTCGGCGGCCCGCTCGCTGATCGAGATCGGCGCGGAGCCCGACGGACCGGCCAGGCACTTCTGCAGCCCGGCGGTGGCCACGTCGATCTGCCACTCGTCCATCCGGAAGGTGTTGCCGCCCAGCGAGGCAGTGGCGTCCACATAGGAGAGCACGCCGTGGCGACGGCAGATGGCGCCGATGCCGGCCAGCGGCTGGTTCATGGTGGTGGAGGTGTCGCCCTGGACGGTGGCCAGCAGCTTGGGCCGGTGCTCGACGATGGCGGCCTCGATCTCCTCGTCGGTGAAGACCGTGCCCCAGTCGCGCTCGATGGTGACCACCTCGGCGCCGACGCGCTCGGCGATCTCCTGGAGCAGCAGGCCGAAGCGGCCCATCACCGGCACCAGCACCTTCTCGCCGGGCTCCACCAGGGAGACGATCGCCGCCTCGATGGCGGAGCGGGAGGTGCCGTCGACGAGCATGGTGGCCCAGTTCTCGGTGACGAAGACCTGGCGGTACAGCTCCATGGTCTGGTTCATCAGGTCGGTCATCCACGGGTCGTACTGGCCCACGAGGGCGGCAGACATGGCGCGGGTGACGCGGGGGTCGGCATTGATCGGGCCGGGGCCCATCAGCAGCCGGGTGGGCGGGTTGACCTGCTGGTGCTCATTCGGGTCGAAGCTCATGCGATGGTGCCTTTCTCAGTTGGTGCGCAGGAAGTCGCGGCCGGCCAGGCTCGCCACGGGGGCCATCGGCTGGCCCTGCGAGACGAGCTGGCCGCGGAGCCACACCTGCTCGAAGCGGCCGGACAGCTGCGCGCCGTCCCAGGCCGAGATCGGATTCTTGTGCGCCAGGTCCACCACGCTCACCTCAAGCGCGGCACCCGGGCGGTAGAGCGCCAGGTCGGCGTCGTGGCCCTTGGCGATGGCGCCCTTGCCGGGCACGCCCACCACCTGGGCGGTGTTGGTGGCCATCCAGCGGGCCACCCGCTCCGGGCCGAAGCCGCGCAGGGCGGCGTGGTGCAGCACGGCGGAGTAGCCCACCTGGAGGCCGGCGATGCCGCCCCAGGCCAGCTGCAGGTCCCCGTCGCCCTTGAACTTCTGCTCGGCGGTGGCGGGGGAGTGGTCGGTGACCACCATGTCGATGATGCCCTCGTCCAGCGCCGCCCACAGCTCGTCGGCATTGCCGGCGTCGCGGATCGGCGGGCAGCACTTGAACTGGGGCGAGGCGTCCGGGATGGTCTCGGAGGCCAGGCACAAGTAGTGGGGGCAGGTCTCGACGCTCAGCGGCAGGCCCTCGGCGCGGGCCTCGGCCAGCAGGTCCAGGGCGCGGGCGCTGGACAGGTGCAGCAGGTGGGTGCGGCAGCCGGTCTCGCGCACCCCGTCGATGACCTGACGGATGGCCACCAGCTCGGCCTCGTCGGGGCGGGAGGCGAGGAAGTCGGCATAGGCCTTCGAGCCCTGGTGCGGGGCGGACTCGATGGTGTGCGCGTCCTCGGCGTGCACGATCAGCAGGCCGTCGAAGCCGGCGATCTCGCGCTGTGCGGCCAGGAACTGCTGCGGGTCCAGCGGCTCGAACTCGTCGACGCCGCTGGGCAGCGTGAAGCACTTGAAGCCGAAGACGCCGGAGCGCCACAGCTCCTCGAGCCGGCCCAGGTTCTGCGGGACGGCGCCACCCCAGTAGCCCAGGTCCACCGAGAGCTGGCCCTCGGCGGCCTCGCGCTTGGTGACCAGCGCCTCGGGGGTGGTGGTGGAGGGCACGGAGTTGAGCGGCATGTCGAGCACGGTGGTGACGCCGCCCAGGCTGGCGGCCAGGGTTCCGGTGGCCAGCCCCTCCCACTCGGTGCGGCCGGGCTCGTTGAGGTGGACATGGGTGTCGACGCCGCCGGGCATCAGCACCACCTGGTCGTCCAGCTGGACGTCGGCCTCCGGGTCGGTGCCGGGGCTGACGGCAGTGATCCGGCCGTCGGCGATGGTGAGGGTGGCGGCCTGGAGCCGGTCGTCGACGACGGCGAGCTGCGCGCTGATGGTGGTGCTCATGGTGTCCTCCTGATGGCCCCCTCGGGGCGGTGAACCAATCGTTTCACCTCGGCCCGTCGGATGGAAATGGGGTCCTGCACCCTTACGCTGGGGCGAGCCAACGGCGCAGGAGACTGCAACACGGCTGAAACACGAGGCGTGCAGATTGTGCCGAAACCAAGATTTCAGGACTGGAGACACCCCATGGCAGACCACGAAGAGGTGATGTCCGCGCTCCGCGCGAACCCCGACATCCACGTCGGTCCCGACTACCACCCGGACCTCACCAATGACGACCTGGCGCCGCTGAAGAACCAGAAGTGGTCCTGGTACAACATCTTCGCCTTCTGGATGAGCGACGTGCACTCGGTCGGTGGCTATGTCACGGCGGGTTCGTTGTTCGCCCTGGGGCTGGCCTCCTGGCAGGTCTTCATCTGCCTGATCGTCGGCATCGTGATCGTGCAGCTGCTGGCCAACATCGTCGCCAAGCCCAGCCAGCAGGCCGGCGTGCCCTTCCCGGTGATCGCCCGCAGCTCCTTCGGCGTCAAGGGCGCGAACGTGCCCGCCGTGATCCGCGGCCTGATCGCCGTGGCCTGGTACGGCATCCAGACCTTCCTGGCCTCCGAGGCGGTGCTGATCGTGCTGCTCAAGCTGTGGCCCGCCCTGGGCCCTTGGGCGGACAAGACCCAGCACGGCTTCCTGGGCCTGTCCGCGCTGGGCTGGCTGGCCTACATGATCCTGTGGCTGGCGCAGGCCTTCGTCTTCTGGCACGGCATGGAGTCCATCCGCCGCTTCATCGACTGGGCCGGCCCCGCCGTCTACGTCGTGATGTTCGCCCTGGCCATCTACCTGGTCTGGAAGGCCGGCATCGGCAACATCAACCTGACCCTGGGCAGCGTGAAGTTCTCCGGCCTGGGCGCCATCCCCACCATGCTGATGGCCATCAGCCTGATCGTGAGCTACTTCTCCGGTCCGCTGCTGAACTTCGGTGACATCTCCCGTTACGGGCGCACCATGGGCGACGTGAAGAAGGGCAACTTCTGGGGCCTGCCGATCAACTTCACCCTGTTCAGCCTGCTCACCGTGATCTGCGCCGCCGCCACCGTGCCCGTCTACGGCGAGCTGATCACCGACCCGGTGCAGACCGTCGGCAAGATCGACAACACCTTCGCGCTGGTCCTGGGTGCCCTCACCTTCGCGATCGCCACCGTCGGCATCAACATCGTCGCCAACTTCATCTCGCCGGCCTTCGACTTCAGCCACGTCTCGCCGCAGCGGATCAGCTGGCGCACCGGCGGCATGATCGCCGCCATCGGCTCGGTGCTCATCACCCCGTGGAACCTGTACTCCAACCCGCAGATGATCCACTACACGCTCGACGTGCTGGGCGCCTTCACCGGTGCGCTCTTCGGCATCCTGGTGGTGGACTACTACTGGGTGAAGAAGCAGCGCGTGGACGTCGACGAGCTCTACACGATGGATCCCTCGGGCCGCTACTGGTACACCAACGGCGTCAACATGCGCGCCGTCTGGGCCACCGTCATCGGCGGGCTGGTGGCGCTGGCCGTGATGTTCCTGCCGGGCGCCTTCTTCGCCCAGGCGCAGAACTACACCTGGTTCATCAGCGTGCTGGTGGGTGGCCTGGCCTACTGGCTGCTGCCGGCCCATGCCGACGAGCACGGCCACTACGACCAGGCCGATCGTGGCCTGAAGACGGGGGCGACGCGCGCATGAGCATCCGGATCCGGGTCATCAACCCCAACACCTCGGCCTCGATGACCGAGGGCATCGCTCAGGCGGCGCACGCCGTCGCCGCGCCTGACGTGGTCATCGAGGCGGTCAACCCCACCATGGGGCCGGTCTCCATCGAGGGCCACTACGACGAGGCGCTGGCCGTCCCCGGCGTGCTGGACGAGATCCGCAAGGGCGTCGAGGACGGCGTCGACGGCTTCGTGCTCGCCTGCTTCGGCGACCCGGGCATGGACGCCGCCCGTGAGATCGCCGGCGGTCGTCCGGTGGTGGGCATCGCCCAGGCCGCGATGCATCTGGCCGCTCTGGCCGGGCGCGGCTTCGCCGTCGTCACCACTCTGTCCCGCACCGCCGGCCGGGCCTGGGACCTGGCCGAGGCCTACGGCTTCTCCGCCAAGTGCCGCGAGGTGCTGGCCTGCGAGGTGCCGGTGCTGGACCTGGACGGCGTCGCCGAGCAGAAGGTGGCCGAGCTCGCCAAGGAGGCGCTGACCCACGAGGGCGTTGACTCGATCGTGCTGGGCTGCGCCGGCATGGCCGAGATGGCCGCTGCCGTCACCGAGGAGGTGGGTGCCCCCGTGATCGACGGGGTGACCGCCGCGGTCGGCCTGGTGGAGGCCATGGTCCGCGCCAAGGTGCCCACCGCCAGCAAGCACGAGTGGGCCGCGCCCCGCCCGAAGACCTATGTCGGCCTGCTGGAGGGCTTCAGCATCGCCGAATGAGCCGTCACGGACGCCGAACAGGCGTCCAACGCGATTGCGTGGAAACTTTGGGTCGATAGGTGTCCCAAAGTTTCCACGCAATTGTTTTCCACAGCCGTGGGCGAACCGAGGAATTGTCCACAGCGCGCGAGGGGAGGCTGGCGTTGGGGGATGGCAGGGCGCACCGTGGTCGGCATGCCCGCGACCCGTAACCTCCCAGCCGATGTCACCACGCTTGCCCACCTGCAGGCTGGAGTCATCACCCTTGACCAAGCAAGAGGACTCGGCATGAGCCCCTCGAGCGTCAAGACGATGCTGCGTCGCGGCACATGGGTCCGGCTGGGGCGGAACGTCTTCGCCACGCACTCAGGTGATCCGGGCTGGCAGAGCCGTGCCTGGGCAGCCGCGCTGATGGCAGGGGACGGGGCGATGCTCGCTGGCCGCTCGGCCGGGCATCTTCAGAAGCTGGTGAGCGACGAACCGGAGTCATTGCACGTCGTCCTGCCGGCCAATCGTCGGGTCCGCGACTATCCCGGTGTGTACTTTGAGCGGAGACGACATCTGCCCCGGCCGGTGGGGCTGCTGCCTCGGACACCACCGGCTGTGACCGTGGTGGACCTGTGCGCGATGGAGCCACGACGCACCGTCGAGTGGGCCACCACAGCGCTGCGGGAGCGGCTCGTCTCACCCAAGATCCTGCGGGCGGAGGTGGACTCCCGTGCCTTCCTGCCCACCACGCCGCTGCCCGTTCGAAGCGTGTTGACGGATCTGCTCGATGACGCGCAGGGACTTGAGTCCCCGCTGGAGGTGCTCTATCGGGAGCGGGTGGAGAAGGCGCATGGTCTTCCCACCGGCACGCGTCAGGTGAGGCGGGCCGGAGGGCGGGCCGATGTCCTCTATGAGGAGTTCGGGCTGCTGTGCGAGCTCGACGGGCGCCTGCACGACCTGACCTCCGCGGTCTTCCGCGACCTGAGGCGTGACAATGCGGCATCGGTCGATGGTCTGTGGACGCATCGTTACGGCTACCACGACGTCTACGGCCAGGCCTGCGAGACCGCCTTCCAGGTGGCGACCAAGCTGCACCAGCTCGGATGGCAGGGGATGGGGCACCCCTGTCCCAGCTGTCGGTCGGCGGGACTGTGGCTGCCGGCATGGGCGGCCTGAATGTGCTGACCGCATTGTGGACAAAGGTGAATTCCGTGTCCTCACAGGGATCTCAGGATGGCTGGTCAGCACTTGTCCACAGATGCGCGATATCACCCTTGGCATAACGCCTGCCCGATGACATGTTGGTGGAGTTCCAGCACCCCGGAGGCATCATGAAGAAGCTGATTGCGCCGTTGCTCGCGGCCACCCTGCTGGTCGCCTGCAGCCCCGCCGACCAGCCCGCCAGCAGCCCGACGCCGACCCCGCCCGCGCCGTCCGCGACCCCCTCTGACCCGGCCCAGGACCCGCTCTACCTAGAGGCAGTCGAGGTCTACAAGGCGTACTTCGCGCAGATGCAGAAGATGGAGAGTGCCAACTTCCCGCAAGCCCAGATGCCCGCAGAGTGGGATCAGTGGCTGGCCGGGACGATGAGGGAGACTGTTTCAGAACTGGTTAAGGAATCGTACCGACTGCGTGGGGAGTCTGACGTTCGCGGAGCCACCACGCTTACGTACGTGAAGCCTGACCCTGATGCTTCGGTCGCAGGTTCTATCACTGCGATTCGAGTCTGTGCTGATTCACGGCAGATTGAGCTGCTCGACAAGCGCGACGGACGGGTGATCGGTCACGGGCCGCTGGTGTACAAGGAGATCTTTTTCAAACGGTTCGATGGCAAACTCAAGGGATTTGTCCAGACCGTGAAGGACGTTGAGCAATGCCCGGCCTAAGAGTCTGTGGACTGTTGACAGGCCTATTAGTCGGCGTGGTTTTCCCCTGCACACTGCCAGCCCGAGCCGAGGAGTCTACGGAGCCAGGCAGTGGGGATCATAATTATCGAGCGCTTCTTGGCCAAGGGAGCGTCACTGTTTCAGGCACTCGGCGCACGGTGACATCGCGAGTCCGCAGCTCGACCTATCGCCCGCCTGCTCCATCCACCGCCGCAGTGCAGCGGCCCACATCAGGTGGAGTACCCCAGGGGTGGCCTGCGGCTCCGATCCGGCGGAGCGGAGGATCCGGCGCCCGCTCTGCTGCTGTACCGGCCGTACCCAGTCTGTCCTTCACCACTGGGCTGGCCAGCATCGCCAGGACGGGCGCTCGGGCGGACTACTACGTGAGGCGGCTCTACACCACCGGATGCATCGCCTCGGCGACCCACATGTGCGGCATGGAGGACGTGGGGACGCTGCGGTTCCCGGCGCAGGAGGCCGCGGCCGGTGTCTCGCGCATCGCGGTGCCAGCCCCAGGGTCCGTGCCCGCGCCAGCCGGTGGAAGCCCGGCGGCGGGCCAACCCGCCCCCGCGCCAGTCGTCGACGTGGTGACCGTCATCCAGCAGGCCGTCGCCAATGTCCAGCTCCCGGAGCCCGTCCTTCACCTGGGGCCGGAGCCCACCGACAACGAGTGGAAGATGCTGGCCGTCGGGCTCCCGGTCTGGTTCTGGACCGACCAGGACGCCGAGGTCGACGGCACCACCACCCAGCAGGGGATCACGGTGCGCCTGGTGGCCCGACCGGTCGAGACCACCATCGACACCGGCGACGGGGAGACCGTCACGTGCACCAGCTCGACACCGCGCCCGGCTGGCGAGCAGGCCATGAAGCCCTCACCTGACTGCGGGCACACCTGGCTCAAGCCCGGCAACCACCGCATCACCGCCACCGCCGTCTGGCAGGTCGACTGGGAGGTCCTGGGAGCCAGCGGCAGCGTGATGATGGACCGCAGCACCACCCGCACCGTCGAGGTGGGCGAGCTCGTCTCCGTCGTCGTCAAGTAGTCGCGGGCAGGTGGCGGGCTCGCGCAGCGCCCCGAACGGCCACCGTGCGCGCTCGGCGACTGCTGACCGCGAGGCAGTACGCCCCGGCAGGGGACGGCGCCCAAGGCCCGTTGGCCGCGCTGCGTCGGGTGGTGTCGGGGCCGCTCGGTCCTCCCACGCGCGTCGCTCTGCGCTCAGGCGGGCGCCGGTCCCGCCTGCGCACCACCCGCGGCCTGCGCCTCCTGGGCGGCGAGGTCGGCCTCCAGGATCGCGTCGAAGTCGTCGGGGTGGCCGGCGAAGGCACGCTGCATCCGCTCGTAGTCCAGAGCCCGCTCGGAACGGCTCACCACGAAGGTGGCCACGCAGTTGCCCAGCAGGTTCACGAAGACTCGCATCGAGTCCATGATCCGGTCGGCTCCCAGCAGCAGCGCGACGCCCGCCACCGGGTAGATCCCGAGCGCCGTGGCGGTGGCGCTCAGCGCCAGGAAGCTGGAGCCCGGCACGCCGGCCATGCCCTTGCTGGTCAGCATCAGCACGCCGATCATGGTCAGCTGCTGGGTGAGCGTCATGTCCACGCCGAAGCCCTGCGCCAGGAAGATCGAGCAGATGGCCAGGTAGATCGTCGCGCCGTCCAGGTTGAACGAGTATCCGGTGGGGACCACCAGGCCGGTCACCGCCTGGCTGTTGCCCGACTGCACCAGCTTGGTCATGATCCGGGGCATCACCGCCTCCGTCGAGGCGGTGCCCAGCGCCAGCAGGAATTCGTCCTTGCAGAAGACCACGAAGCGCCAGATGTCCACCTTCGCGTAGAAGCGGGCGATCGCCCACAGCACCACCGCGAACAGGGCAGCCGCCAGGTAGCAGCACAGGATCAGCTTGCCGAAGGAGCCCAGGGTGCGCAGCCCGTACTGGCCGATGATGTAGCTCATGGCGCCCAGCGCGCCCAGCGGCGCCACCCGCATGATGTAGCCCATCAGCTTGAAGAGCACCTCGGTGAACTGCTCGATGACACCCCGCACCTCGCGCGTGCGCTCGGCCGGCAGCTGGCTCAGTGAGATCCCGAACAGGCAGGCGAAGAGCAGCACCGCCAGCAGGGTGTTCTCGGCGAAGGCCTTGACCACCGAGTCCGGGATGATGTTGAGCAGGAACTGGGTGGTGTGCGGCAGCTCGGCGCCACCGGTCTTCTTCTCCAGCGACTGCTCGCCGGCCGCCAGGACCTCGGGATCGATGTTGAAGCCGCGGCCGGGCTTGAGCAGGTCCGCCACCGCCATGCCGAAGACCAGGGCGAAGGTGGTCACCACCTCGAAGTAGATGATCGCCTTCACGCCGATCCGGCCCACCGCCTTGGCATTGCCCACGCCCGCGATGCCGTTGACCACAACACAGAAGATCAGCGGCGCGATGATCATCTTGATGAGCTTGATGAAGGCGTCGGCCAGCGGCTTGAGCTGCTTGCCCAGACCGGGCCACAGCGCGCCGATCAGGATGCCCAGCAGCACGCAGACCACCAGCTGGGCGAACAGTGACCGGTACCAGGGGGTGCGCACGGACGCGGCGGGGGAGCTCATCATGATTCCTTTCCTTGGACGAGGGCACCCTAGGCGTGCGCGGCACCCTGCGGGGCACGGTCCTCCATCGTGGTCACAGGGTCGGCTCGAGCTGGGGTGAAGACGGCTGCCACCGCGTGCGCCACAATGGAGCCATGACCACGCCTGCGACGCCCGAGACCACGCCCGCCGGCGGTACCGCCGTCGCGGACCGCGTCGAGGAGGACGTCGAGACCAGCAAGCCCTGGGTCTGCCTGGTCTGGGACGATCCGGTCAACCTGATGAGCTATGTCACGCACGTCTTCGTGACCTATTTCAACTATCCCCGCGAGAAGGCCGAGCAGATGATGCTGACGGTGCACAACGAGGGCAAGTGCGCCGTATCGAGCGGCGGGCGCGAGGAGATGGAGCGCGACGTGAATGCCATGCACGGTTTCGGGCTGTGGGCCACCATGGAACGGGCCAGCTGATGCGTGGCATCGAGCGCGAGGACGACCGACTCGTCATCCACTTCGACGCCGACGAGGCCGCCGTGCTGACCAGCACCGTCGACCAGCTGGCGGAGCTGCTGGCCGAGCACCAGCCCTCGGCTGCCCTGGCGCAGCAGGCCAGCGAGCCCGACCCGTTCGCGCGCTGGGAGGCCGAGTTCAGCCGCGACCAGGCTCCCACCATCGAGCACTTCGACGAGGACCTCGATGACGAGGTGGACCCCGTGGTGCGGCGGCTCTTCCCCGATGCCTATCCCGACGATCCCGCGGCCTCGCACGACTTCCGGCGCTTCACCCAGGCCGAGCAGAGCAGCCAGAAGATGGCCGAGGCCCGCATCGTGCTCGACGACCTCGAGAGCACCGACCGTCGCGGGCGGTGCCGGGTGCCCGACGCTCACGTCCAGGCCTGGCTCAAGACCCTCACCGCGGTGCGCCTGGCGCTGGCCGTGCGGCTGGAGATCAGCGACGAGATCAGTGCGGACGAGGCGGCCCAGCGGCCCGATGACGACCCCCGCGCCTGGTTGCACGAGATCTACCAGTGGATCGGGTGGGTGCAGGAGAGCCTGATCGACGCGCTGTGAGGCATGCGGGTGAGCTGCGAGCCGGTGGGCGAGCAACCCCGAGATGGAGCTCGCCCACCGGCGGATCCGCAACGGAAGCAGGGCCTCCAGTACGGGAACAGTGAGCATAACCAGCCGTTGCGGCCGGATCGTGACCGTCGCGAGGCGTGTCGTCGCCTACGAGGAGCGCGGGACATCGGTCTTCGTGGTCCCGGGTCGAGGCGCGGGTGCAGCGAGTTCCCACGGCCCAAGCGGTGAAAAGTGGACCCCGCTGACAAAGGTATGCCTTACCTCACCTAGTGTGGTCGCCATGAGCCCCACGATGACCCTGGCAGAGGCGCCCTTCGGCGAGTCCCTCACCCTGATGCGTGCCGAGGGGAGCCCCGACCTGTGCCGTCGACTGGCTGCCCTGGGCCTGCGACGCGGCGCCCAGCTCAGCCTGGTGCACCGTACGGCCGGGGGCGGCCGGGTGGTCAACGTGGCGGGCTCCAGGATCGCCCTGGACCGCGGGATGCTGCAGCGGCTGCACGCCGAGCCCAGCGTCGAGACCCTGGCCCGCGTCGGTGGGGCGAAGGAGCCGGCATGAGCATCGACCAGGACTCCCCGGCCCTGCTGCAGATCGGCACCCGCAAGCCGATCCTGTCCGCCAAGGCCTGCTGCAATGACGATCCCGGTGCCGGCGCGGGTGACCAGGCGCCCGTCGTGGCGCTGGTCGGAGCGCCCAATGTGGGCAAGTCCACCCTGTTCAACGCGCTGACCGGCTCGCGCGTCACCATGGGCAACTGGCCCGGCACCACGGTGACCGTCTCCCGCGGCATCTGGCGCACCACCGTCGCGGGCCGCACCTGCGACTGCGAGGAATGCCATTGCGGCGCCGCCAGCGCCGACCGGCCCCTGGACCTGACCCTGATCGACCTGCCCGGCGCCTATTCGCTGGACCCGATCAGCCCCGACGAGGCCCTCACCCGAGAACTGCTGGTGGACGGTCCGGCCGACGAACTGCCCGACGTCACCGTCGTGGTGGCCGACTCCGCCCATCTCGCCCGCAGCCTCTACATCGTCGCCCAGCTGCGCGAGCGCGCCCTCAAGCTGGTGGTGGCGCTCACCATGACCGACGTGGCACGCAGCCGCGGCATCGAGGTGGACACCTTCGCCCTGTCGGAGGCGTTGGGCTGCCCCGTCGTGGCGCTGGATCCCCGCCACCGCAGGGGAGCGGACAACCTCACCCGGCTCGTGCACCAGGCCATCGACGCCCCACCCGCCACACCGCGCACCATCGACGTCGAACCCGATGCCGCGCTCCCGGTGCTGGAGCAGGACCTGCTGCGCGAGGACGAGCGCTTCGCCTTCATCGAGCAGGCGGTCAGCGCCGGCACCCGCGACTCCGGCGAGGCCCGCGCCTCGATGTCCGACCGGGTGGACCGCTGGGTGACGGCCCCGGTGGTGGGCCCGCTGGTCTTCATGGCCGTGATGTGGTGCGTCTTCCAGGTGACCACGGTGGTCGCCGCCCCGCTGCAGGACGCCCTGGACGGCTTCTTCTCCGGCCCGGTCAGCGACGCCGCGCGCACCCTGCTGGGCGCCATCGGGCTCGGGGGTGGCTGGGTGGAGGGGCTGCTGGTCGACGGCCTGGTGGCCGGCGTCGGCATGTTGCTCACCTTCGTGCCCTTGATGGCGCTGATGTTCGTGCTGCTGGCCCTGCTCGAGGACTCCGGCTACATGGCCCGTGCCGCCGTCGTGACCGACCGCATGATGCGTGCCATCGGGCTGCCCGGTCGCGCCTTCCTGCCCCTGGTGGTGGGCTTCGGCTGCAATGTACCGGCCATCTCGGCCACCCGGATCCTGCCCCAGGAGCGCCAGCGCATCCTCACCGCACTGCTGGTGCCCTTCACCAGCTGCACCGCTCGGCTCACGGTCTACGTGCTGGTGGCCACCACCTTCTTCGGGCGCTGGGCCGGCACGGTGGTCTTCGCGATGTACCTGGTCAGCATCCTGATGGTGGTGCTCTGCGGCCTGGTGCTGCGCAAGACCCTGTGGCGCACCATGGGCACCGATCCGCTGGTGCTGGACCTGCCCGCCTACCAGGTGCCCACCGCACGGCTCACCGCCTCGGTGGCCTGGGTGCGGCTCAAGGGCTTCCTGCAGACCGCCTCGGGCATCATCGTGGCCACCGTCTGCGTGGTCTGGCTGCTGCAGGCCACCCCCGCCGTCGGCGGCCAGCGCTTCGGCGAGGTGCCGGTGGAGGACTCGGTCTACGGCGTGGCGGCGCAGGCCGTCACCCCGGTCTTCGCGCCGGCCGGCTTCGACCAGTGGCAGACCACCTCCGCGCTGGTGGTGGGCTTCGTCGCCAAGGAGGCGGTGATCAGCTCCTGGGCGCAGACCTATGCGGTGGACGAGCCGGAAGAGGGAGGCGATCCCGGCAGCCTGGGCCAGCGGATCCGGGCCGACTTCGAGAACTCCTCGGGCGGGCACCCGCTGCCCGCGGTGATCGCCTTCCTGGTCTTCCTGCTGGGCTACACGCCCTGCGTGGCCACCCTCGCCGCGCAGAAGCGGGAGATCGGTTGGCGCTGGACCGTCTTCGGGGTGGTGATGCAGCTGGCCGTCGCCTGGCTCGGCGCGGTGGCCGTCTTCCAGGTGGGAAGGCTGTTCTGGTGAGGCCGCTGGCGGCCGTCCTGCAGGCCTTCCAGCAGGGAGCCACCAGCCTCGACGAGGTGGCGCGGATGGCCGGCCTGGACCGCGAGGTGGTGGGTGCCGGCGTCGAGCACCTGCGACGGATGGGGCGCATCGAGGCCAGGGAACTGTCCATGGGCTGCCCCAGCGGCGGCTGCGGCAGCTGCGCCTCCGGCACCGACGAGGGGACCGCTGGTTGCGGTGCCGCGGCCCCGTCGGCGACACGCAGCGGACCCGTGCTGGTGCAGCTCAGCCTGCGACGAACCTAGGATGGGTCGAGCCGTGGCGAGGCCAGGGCTGAAAGGAACAGGCGCGTGATCCCCTTCGAGTCAGACATCGGCAGCGATGCGCCGATCGGCATCTTCGACTCCGGATTCGGGGGCCTCACCGTGGCCCGCGCCGTCGTGGACCAGCTGCCCAACGAGGACATCATCTACCTGGGCGACACCGCCCGCACGCCCTACGGCCCCCGGCCGATCGCCGAGGTGCGCGCCTATGCCATCGAGTGCATGGACCGCTTGGTCACCCACGGCGTCAAGGCGCTGGTGATCGCCTGCAACTCCGCCTCCTCGGCGGCCCTGCGCGACGCCCGCGAGCGCTACGACCTGCCCATCATCGACGTCATCATGCCCGCCGCCCGGCGGGCCGTGGCCGCCACCCGCAACAACCGGGTGGGCGTGATCAGCACCCTGGCCACCGCCACCTCGCGCTCCTACAACGACGCCATCACCGCCGCGCCCCAGGTCACGTTGACCACCCAGCCCTGCCCGCGCTTCGTCGAGTTCGTGGAGGCCGGGATCACCGGCGGGGACGAGCTGCTCGCGGTGAGCCGGGAATACCTGGCGCCGCTGCAGCGTGCCGACATCGACACCCTGATCCTGGGCTGCACCCACTACCCGCTGCTCTCCGGCGTGATCAGCTATGTGCTGGGCGACGAGATTAGCCTGGTCAGCTCCTCCGACGAGTGCGCCAAGGCCACCTACCAGGTGCTGCAGCGCCGCGAGCTGCTGCACCACCAGCCCCGTCAGGCCCAGCGGCTCTTCCTCACCACCGGTGACCCCACCGACTTCGAGGGCATCGGCTCGCGCCTGATGGGCGGTTTCGTGCAGGACGTGCAGAAGATCACGCTCTGAGCGCTCGCCCGGGGCCGGTGAAGGTGCTTGCCGGGCCGAGGCGAGCTATCGTCGAGGTGCCTGATTGGCCGGCGCTGGAGGCGCCGTCGGTTTCCCTCGACTGACAGGAGTTCACCATGTGCAAGAAGGTCACGTGCGACCGCTGCGGCAAGCCCACCTGGGCCGGGTGCGGCGAGCACATCGAGCAGGCCCTCGCGGACGTCAAGCCGCAGGACCGCTGCACCTGCCCCCGCTGATCGCACCAGACCGTAGAGGAGTCGGCACATGCCGCAGACCGTGAAGGGCGTCATCGCCCGCGCCAAGGACGCCGAGCTGGAGCTGGTGGACATCGTCGTCCCCGATGCCGGGCCGGGTGAGGCGCTGGTCAAGGTGCAGGCCTGCGGCGTGTGCCACACCGACCTGCACTACCAGCAGGGCGGCATCAACGACGACTTCCCCTTCCTGCTGGGCCACGAGGCCGCCGGCGTGGTGGAGGCCGTCGGCCCCGACGTCACTTCGGTGAGCCCCGGTGACTACGTGGTGCTCAACTGGCGGGCGGTCTGCGGCCAGTGTCGCGCCTGCCTCAAGGGCGAGTCCTGGTACTGCTTCAACACCGCGAACGCCAGCCAGAAGATGACCCTGGCCGACGGCACCGAGCTGACCCCCGCCCTGGGCATCGGCGCCTTCGCCGAGAAGACCCTGGTGGCCGCCGGGCAGTGCACCCCGGTGGACGAGAAGGCCGAGCCCGCCGTCGCCGGCCTCCTGGGCTGCGGCGTGATGGCCGGCCTGGGCGCCAGCCTGAACACCGGTGCCGTGCGACGCGGCGAGTCGGTGGCCGTGATCGGCTGCGGCGGCGTGGGCATGGCGGCCATCGCCGGTGCCGTGCTGGCCGGGGCCACCACCGTCGTCGCGGTGGACACCGACCAGCGCAAGCTGGACAAGGCCGTCGAGCTGGGTGCCACCCACACCGTGCTCTCCGGCAAGGACGTGGACGTGGTGGGCCAGGTGCAGCAGATCTGCGACGGCCACGGCGCCGACGTGGTGGTGGACGCCGTCGGGCGTCCCGAGACCTTCCAGCAGGCCTTCGAGGCCCGCGATCTGGCCGGTCGCGTCGTGCTGGTGGGCGTCCCCACGCCGGAGATGACCTGGGAGACCCCGCTGATCGAGATCTTCAGCCGGGGCGGGGCGATCAAGTCCTCCTGGTACGGCGACTGCCTGCCCAGCCGGGACTTCCCGATGCTGGTGGAGCTGTGGCTGCAGGGCCGGCTGCCGCTGGACGCCTTCGTCACCGAGCGGATCGCGCTCGACGAGGTGGAACAGGCCTTCGGCAGGATGGAGACCGGCGACGTGCTGCGCAGCGTCGTCGTGCTGGACTGAGCGCGCCAGAGCTGGGAGAGAGATGGGCAACGTCAGGATCGACCATGCCGTGGTCAGCGGCACCTTCAGCCTCGACGGCGAGGTGCACCAGGTGGACAACAACATCTGGGTCCTCGGCAACGACGCGCAGTGCGTGGTGATCGACGCGCCGCACGACGTGTCGGCGATCGAGCAGGTGGTGGGGGACCGCAAGGTGCTCGCCATCCTGTGCACCCACGCCCATGATGACCACGTCCGCGTGGCACCCGAGGCCGGTGACCGCTTCGAGGCCCCGGTCCTGCTGCACCCCGACGACGCGGAGCTGTGGAGCCTCACCCATGGCGACGTCGAGCCCGACGGCGCGCTGGCCGACGGCGACGTCTACGAGGTGGCCGGCGTGAAGCTGGAGGTGCTGCACACCCCGGGTCACTCACCGGGCGCCTGCTGCTTCTACGTGCCCAAGCTCAGGACCGTCTTCACCGGCGACACCCTGTTCAAGGGCGGCCCGGGCGCAACCGGCCGCTCCTTCTCCAGCCGCGATGTGCTGGAGGACAGCATCCGCCGCCAGCTCTTCCCGCTCGACGACGAGACGCGGGTGCTGCCCGGCCACGGCGAGCCCACCACCATCGGTGCGGAGGCGGAGCTGCTCGGCAACTGAGCGCCCGCATCCCCCAGAACTGTCAGCCCAGAAGGATAGGTTTGCCCCATGTCTGAGACCACCCCCACCGCCACCCGTGTCGACGGCCGCCAGGCCGATGAGCTGCGCGAGGTCAGGATCACCCGCAACTGGCTGGACCACGCCGAGGGCTCCTGCCTGGTGGAGTTCGGCAAGACCCGGGTGCTGGTGGCGGCGAGCGTCGAGGAGGGCGTGCCGCGCTGGATGAAGGGCCAGGGCCGGGGCTGGGTGACCAGCGAGTACGAGATGCTGCCCCGCTCCACCAACACCCGCAACGGCCGCGAGTCCCGCAAGGGCAAGATCGGCGGCCGCACCCACGAGATCAGCCGCCTGATCGGCCGCGCGCTGCGCGCCGTGATCGACTACGAGGCGCTCGGCGAGAACACCATCGTCATCGACTGCGACGTGCTGCAGGCCGATGGTGGCACCCGCACCGCCTCCATCACCGGCGCCTACGTGGCGCTGGCCGACGCCGTCGAGTGGCTGCGCGAGCGCAAGGCCCTCAAGGGCGAGCCGCTCAAGGACTCGGTGGCCGCCATCAGCGTCGGGGTGGTCGACGGCGTCCCGATGCTGGACCTGGCCTACACCGAGGACTCCACCGCCGACACCGACATGAACATCGTGGTGGCCGGCAACGGTGACTTCATCGAGGTGCAGGGCACCGCCGAGGGAGTCCCCTTCGACCGCGAGACCCTCAACACCCTGCTGGACCTGGGACTCAAGGGTTGCAACGAGCTCAAGGCCATGCAGCAGGCCGCGCTCGACGGCCCCGGGACCGCGCCCGAGGTGCGCTGATGAGCGCTCCCGGCCCCCAGGGCGCCGGGCAGGAGGAGCCGCGCGCCAGCGTGGTGCTGGCCACCAACAATGCCAAGAAGCTGCGCGAGCTGCGGGCCGTGGTGGACGGCTTCGGCATCCCGATGCGGGTGCTGGGCCTGTCGGACCTGGATCCCTACCCCGAGCCGGCCGAGACCGAGCGCAGCTTCGAGGGCAATGCCCTGATCAAGGCGCGTGAGTGCGCCCTGCGCACCGGCCTGCCCGCGCTGGCCGATGACTCCGGGATCGAGATCGATGCCCTCAACGGTTGCCCGGGCGTTCGCTCGGCCCGCTGGGCCGGCCCGCAGTGCGACGACCAGGACAACAACGAGCTGCTGCTGCGCCAGCTCTCCGACGTGCCGATGGGCCAACGCCAGGGACGGTTCGTCTGCGCCATGGCCTTCGCCGTGCCCGATGGTCTGGGCGGCCTGCGCCGCAGCGAGGTGCTGCGTCGCGCATGGCCCGGTGAGCTGGCCACCGCGCCGCGCGGCACCAACGGCTTCGGCTACGACCCGCTCTTCATCCCCGACGACGCCCCCGAACGCGACGGGCGACGCCTGCACAGCGCCGAGCTGGACCCGGAGCTCAAGAACCGCATCTCGCACCGCGGCCAGGCCGTGCGGGCGATGATGCTGGTGGTGGCCGGGATGCTCAACCTGAAGGACCTCTCCCAGCACGACGAGCCTGAGGACGGCGACGATGCAGCAGTATCGTGACCTGCTCCGCCATGTGATGGACCACGGCGTGGACAAGGCCGACCGCACCGGCACCGGCACCCGTAGCGTCTTCGGCCACCAGATGCGCTTCGACCTCACCGACGGCTTCCCGCTGCTCACCACCAAGAAGCTGCACACCCGCAGCATCTTCGGCGAGCTGCTCTGGTTCCTGCGCGGCGACACCAACCTGGCCTGGCTGCACGCCAACAAGATCTCCATCTGGGACGAGTGGGCCGACGAGAACGGCGACCTCGGGCCGGTCTACGGCTACCAGTGGCGCAGCTGGCCCACCCCCTCGGGCGAGCACGTGGACCAGATCGCCCGCGTCATCGAGTCCATCAAGCACAACCCGGACTCGCGCCGCCACATCGTCAGCGCCTGGAACGTGGCCGACGTGGACTTGATGGCCCTGCCGCCCTGCCACGCGCTCTTCCAGTTCTACGTGGCCGACGGCCGGCTCAGCTGCCAGCTCTACCAGCGCAGCGCCGACATCTTCCTGGGCGTGCCCTTCAACATCGCCTCCTACGCCCTGCTCACCCACATGTTCGCCCAGGTCTGCGAGCTCGAGGTGGGGGAGTTCGTGCACACCCTCGGCGACGCGCACATCTACTCCAACCACTTCGAGCAGGTGGCCACCCAGCTGGAGCGCGAGCCCCGCCCGCTGCCCACGCTGCGCCTCAATCGCGCCGTCCGCGAGATCGACGCCTTCGAGCTCGCCGACATCGAGGTCATCGGCTACGACCCGCACCCCACCATCAAGGCACCGATCGCCGTCTGATGGTGCAAGGGGGGGCGACCCCCCTTGGACCCCCCGTGCTCGGCGTGCGTGGACTGCTCGCTCGTACCTCGCTTGCAGGCACGCCGAGTCAGGAAGAGGGGGCGACGCCCTCGGACCCGCTCGACGGCCGCGCGCAGACCCTTCGCCAGTGCCTCGACCCGGGGGCGCGCCAACCAGCTCCACCCGCGGCGGCGAGCCGCATGGAAGGATGGTGGCAGGCGGGAGAGAGGACGACAGATGCGTGTCATCGCGATCGCGGTGGTGGGCCGCAACGGCGTGATCGGCGACGGCCACGACCAGCCCTTCAAGTTCCGTGAGGACTGGGAGCGGTTCAAGGCCACCACCATGGGCCACCCCATCATCATGGGCCGCCACACGCAGGAGGCGATGGGCCGCTACCTGCCCGGACGCACCACCATCGTCGTGAGCCGCGATCCCGAGCAGATCGAGCTGAGCGATGCCGACAGCGCCCCCAGCTTCGCGGTCGGCTCCGTCGAGTTCGCCCTGGAACTGGCCGAGAGCCTGGACGATGTCTGCTTCGTCGGCGGCGGTGGACAGGTCTACCGCAATGCCTGGGACTTCCTCACCGAGCTCGACATCACCGAGGTGCATGCCGACGGCTGGGGCGAGGTCACCTTCCCCGAGGTCGACCCCACCGACTGGCGGTTGCTGAGTCGCGAACCGCGCGGCGAGTTCGACTTCACCCGCTGGTTCCCGATCACCCGCTCCGAGCGGCTCACCATGTTCCCCGTCGCCCCCACCGATCTGCCCGACTGGGCCCGGCTGCACTCCGCCGACGACCTGCCGGTGGTCGACATCTCCCGCCACGAACAGGGCCTGGCCGCCAACATCGAGCACTGGCTCGACGACGGCCTGGGCTACTGGCTGGTGCGCGACCGGCTCACCGAGGCGCCCAAGGGCGTCGGCGGCGTGCGCCGCAGCAAGGAGAACCCGGACGGCACCTGGAGCCTGTACTACCGCTTCGTGCCCGAGGCCCGGCAGCAGGGCTATGCCGTCGAGGTGGCGCGTGCCGCCATCACCTCGCTCAAGGTGGTCGACCCCGACGCCGAGCTGCGCGCCGCCCTGCGTCCCACCAATGCTGCAGCGATCGCGGTGGCCGAGAAGATCGGGCTGGAGCTGGTGGAGCGCGCCAGCGATCCCGACGGGCGGAAACGGCTGGTCTTCGGCGGCTCCGTCGCCGACCTGTGAGGTCCACCGCCGCGATCCTGCACCTGGACCTCGACGCCTTCTTCGCGGCCGTCGAGCAGCGCGACAAGCCCTCGCTGCGCGGCAAGGCGGTGATCGTCGGGGGAGTGGGCGGCCGCGGCGTGGTCTCCACCGCGAGCTACGAGGCGCGACGCTTCGGCGTCCGCTCCGCCATGCCGATGCACGAGGCCCGTCGCCGCGCGCCGCACGCCGCGGTGCTGGGCGGGCGCTTCGACGCCTACCGCCAGTCCAGCCGGATCGTGATGGCCCTGCTGCGCGAGCTCTCACCGTTGGTGGAACCGCTCAGCATCGACGAGGCCTTCGTCGACCTGGAGGCCGGCGGGCACGACTGCCGTGACCTGGACCAGCTGCGCGCCCTGGGACAGAAGCTGCGCGCCGCCCTGCACGAGCGCACCGAGGGCCTCACCGCCAGCGTGGGGATCGGCTCCAGCAAGTTCATCGCCAAGGTGGCCAGCGAGATGGCCAAGCCCGACGGGCTGGTGGTGGTGCCGCCCGGCCACGAGGTGGAGGTCATCTCCCCGCTGCCCGCTCGCTCGGTGCCCGGCGTCGGCCCGGTCACCATGGACAAGCTGGACCGGCTCGGCATCCGCACCGTCGCCGACCTGCAGCGCGCCGAGGTCTCCGAACTGACCCGCGAGGTGGGCCGCAGCTGGGGCGAGGCGCTGCACGAGCTGGCCTTCGCCCGCGACGACCGCCCGGTCAGCCCGAGTCGCGAGGCCAAGTCGATCTCCGTCGAGGACACCTTCGAGACCGACATCACCGACCGCGCCGAGCTGGCCGAGGCCGCCACCCGCGATGCGGCCCTGGTGGCCGCCCGGCTGCGACGCTCCGGCCAGTTCGCCCGCACCGTCACCCTCAAGCTGCGGCTGGCCGACTTCACCACCTGGACCCGCTCACGCACCCTGGAGGGCGCCACCGACTCCACCGAGCGGATCGCCCAGGTGGCGCGAGAACTCCTGGCTGCGCTCGACGTGCGTGAGGGGGTCCGGCTGCTCGGCGTCGGGGTGGCCAACTTCACCCTGGCCGCGCAGGAGGAGCTCTTCGGCCTGGCGGGGGACCAGCCCAGCGCTGCACCCGACCAGACCACCACCACGCAGGAAGAGCCGCAGCGCCGTCGTCGGATGGGGGAGTGGAGCCCCGGCAGCGAGGTGGAGCACCCCGAGCACGGCCGTGGCTGGGTCTGGGGATCAGGCCTGGGCCGGGTCACCGTCCGCTTCGAGGACCGTCACAGCGGCATCGGGCCGGTGCGCACCTTCCGCACCGACGATGACCAGCTGGCCCATGCCACCGAACCGCTGCCGATGGCCTGGGACCGGGCCGAGCCCGCCGAGGATGGTGCCGGAGAAGGGACTTGAACCCTCACGCCCTGTGGGCACAGGAACCTAAATCCTGCGTGTCTGCCAATTCCACCACTCCGGCCTGCGCGCCCTTGCCCCGGCGCGGTGGGGTCGTGCGGGGCCCTGCTCAGATCCCCAGCTCGCGTCGCAGCTTGGCGACGTGGCCGGTGGCCTTCACGTTGTACTGCGCCACCTCGATGGTGCCCTGGCCCTCGGCGTCGACATCGATCACGAAGGTGGAGCGGATCACGCCCTCGATCTCCTTGCCGTAGAGCATCTTGGTGCCGTAGGCGGCGTAGGCGTCCAGCACGGTGCGCTCCGGGTCGCCCAGCAGGGTGATCCCCAGGTTCTCCTTCTCCCGGAACTTCCCGAGCTTCTCGGGGGTGTCCGGGCTGATGCCGACCACCTGGTAGCCGGAGCCGGTGAAGTCGTCGACGGCGGCGCTGAAGTCGACCGCCTGGGTGGTGCAGCCCGGCGTCATCGCGGCCGGGTAGAAGTAGAGGACCACCTTCTGGCCGGCGAAGTCGGACAGCCGGACGATGCGGCCGTCGGCGTCGGGCAGGGCGAAGTCGGGGGCGGCGGAGCCGGCTGCGAGGCGATCGGTCATGCCCCCACGATAACGGGGTTCGCCGACAGCGCACACGTCCGTCCGTCCCCGTCGTGGCACGGCAGGACGGCTGGGGCATAGGCTGGTGTGGACATGCGGCCCCTCGGGGACCGATGACCGTGCTACACAGGAGACCACCCATGGCCGACACCAAGAAGGCAGATCCCCGTTCCGCCGAGCAGATCCGCGCAGACATCGCCGCGGCACGTGCCCGGATGAGCGCGAACGTGGAGGGCCTCGTCACCGAGGTGCACCCCAAGGCCGTGAAGCAGCGCAGCGTCGACGAGGCCAAGGCCTTCATGATGGCCGAGGTGGACCACGCCAAGAGCCAGGTCAAGGACGAGGACGGCTGGCGCACCGACCGACTCACCGTCGCCGGGGTCGCCGCCGGCGCCGCCATGCTGGGCCTGCTGACCCTGCGGGCCATCATCCGCAAGGTGCGCAAGGGCTGAGGCCCGACCACAGACGTACCCCCTCGACGCCCGCCGGCAGGATCCGGCGGGCGTCGTCGCATGCTGGGCAGCTACTTCTTTCCAGTTGGTCAAATTCTCAGTGGGCCTGCGCCCGCATGGAACGAGCAAATCTCGGTGACAAGGGCCCTTGCGCCGCCCTTGAGTCCCCGGGGTCGAGGCCCCCAGCCAGCCCGGAGAGCTCCGGTAACGATCCGGCACCCAAGTCCGCCCCGTCGACAATTGGCGCGTTCCCATCGTCTAGTGTGTGCACCGACGCCCCAGACGATTGGGGTCACACAAAGAAGTGAGGAAGACACATGTCTGCAAAGAACGTGCGCCGCGTCGCGGTCACCGGTCTGTCCGTGGTGGCCGTGCTGGCCACCGCCGCCTGTGGCGGCAGCAAGGATGCGGGTTCCGACAGCTCCGCCGCGGCGCTGAACTGGGACCAGAAGGGCCCCATCACGTTCGTGCAGGGCAAGGACAACAACAACCTGGTCCAGCCGCTGCTGAACGAGTGGAACAAGGCCCACCCCGACGAGAAGGTCACCTTCGTGCAGCTGTCGGCCTCCGCCGACGAGCAGCGCCAGAAGATGGTGGACAATGCCAACACCAAGGGCTCGTCCAACTTCGACGTGCTCTACCTGGACATCGTGTGGACCGCCGAGTTCGCGGCCAAGCAGTACGTCCACGAGCTGCCCAAGGACCAGTTCTCCACCGACGGCATGCTTGAGTCGGCCGTCAAGGGCGCCAGCTACTTCAACAAGCTGTACGCCGTGCCCGGTTCCTCGGACGGCGCGCTGCTCTACTACCGCAAGGACCTGCTGACCCAGGCCGGCATCACCACCGCTCCCAAGACCTGGGACGAGATGAAGGCCGCCTGCACCAAGGTCAAGGCGCTGCCCGGCCAGAGCGGCATCAACTGCTACGGCGGCCAGTTCCAGAAGTACGAGGGCCTGACCTGCAACATCGCCGAGATCGTCAACTCCGCCGGTGGCGAGTTCCTGGACGACCAGGGCAAGCCCCAGGTGAACTCCGAGGCCGCGCTCAAGGGCGTGCAGTGGATGCAGGACGCCTTCAAGGACGGCACCATCCCCAAGGCCGCCACCACCTGGATGGAGGAGCCCAGCCGCCAGGCCTTCCAGGACGGCAAGCTGGTCTTCCTGCGCCAGTGGCCCTACGCCTACTCGCTGATGCAGGCCAAGGACGGCTCGTCCAAGGTGGCCGGCAAGTTCGACATCGCCCCGCTGCCCGGCCTGACCGGCCCCGGCGTGTCCACCCTGGGTGGCCACAACCTGGCGATCTCGAAGACCGCCAAGAACCTGGGCACCGCCCGCGACTTCATCAAGTGGTACACCGACGAGGCCCAGCAGAAGGTCGCCGCGCAGAAGGCCACCCTGGCCCCCTCGCGTGAGTCGCTCTACTCCGACGCCGAGCTGACCAAGCAGCTGCCCTACCTGCCCACCCTGGTGGAGAGCATCAAGACCGCCAAGCCCCGCCCGCAGGTCGTGCAGTACAACGACGCCACCCAGGCCATCCAGGACGCCACCTACCAGGTGATCCAGGGGACCTCGGAGCCCAAGGCCTCCTTCGACGGCCTGCAGACCAAGCTCTCCGAGCTGACCAAGTAAGTTCTCGACAGCAACCGGCGCGGGCGGGACTCCCGCTCGCGCCGGTTTCCTGTTCCCAAAGGAGGGAAACCGATGGCACAAGCTGTCGAAACGTCGGGGGCCGTTCGCACGAATGCGAAGAAGAACCCCCTTTCCGACGGCCAGGGCCGGCTCGCTGCCTTCCTGGTCGCCCCGACCCTCGCGGTCATCCTGTTCGTCGTCGGGCTCCCGATCATCCTGTCGGTCCAGGAGTCCTTCTTCCGGACCAATGACGGCGTCGACCCGACCACCGGCCTGGTGAGCTCGGGCACGAAGTTCGTCGGTCTGGACAACTACGTCAACGCCTTCACCGCCACCAGCAGCTCGGTCAGCGGTGTCTGGGGCTCCATGCCCCGCCTGCTGAACGCCTTCACCAACAACATCTTCTTCACCGTGGTCTGCGTGCTGATCGAGACCGTGCTCGGTGTGGCCATGGCGCTGATCATGGCGCGGGCCTTCAAGGGCACCGGCCTGGTGCGCGCCGCCATCCTGGTGCCGTGGGCCATCCCCACCATCGTCTCCGCCAAGCTGTGGTTCGTCATCTTCGACGCCAACGGCATCATGAACCGCCTGATCGGCCGACAGGTGCTGTGGCTGGGTGATTCCGCCGCCTCGCAGTGGGCCGTCATCATGGCCGACGTCTGGAAGACCGCACCCTTCATCGGCCTGCTGACTCTGGCCGGCCTGCAGACCATCCCCGCGGAGGTCTACGAGGCCGCGAAGGTGGACGGCGCCACCACCTGGCAGCAGTTCACCCGCATCACCATGCCGCTGGTCAAGCCCGCCCTGGTGGTCGCGGTGCTCTTCCGCACCCTGGACACCATGCGCATGTTCGACCTGCCCTTCGGCCTGATCGGCCCGAACAAGTACTCGGTCGAGACGCTGAGCATGTTCGCCTTCAATGAGGCCGTCAGCCAGCGCTACGGACCGGCCGCGGCCTACTCGGTGCTGCTCTTCCTGCTGATCGTGCTGGTGGCCTTCCTGTTCATCAAGCTGCTGGGCGCCGACGTCGTCGGTGACCCGGAGACCAGGGCCATCGCCGACCAGCGCAAGCGCATGCGCAAGCTCCACAAGGAGCAGGTCCGCAAGACCAAGGCCGCCCAGACCATCACCTCCGGGGAGAGTGCAGCATGACCCAGCAGGCTTCCATGAACGCTGCGGTTCCTGCCGGTCAGGAACTGCTCACCGACGCCGAGCTGCAGCAGCTCAACAAGCCCCAGCGCAGCGGCAAGCAGGTCGTCGGGGGCATCGCCTCGCTGCTCGGCATCGCCTTCATCATCCTCTACTGCATCCTGCCCTTCCTGTGGATGGTGATCAGCTCGCTGCGCCTGCCCTCCGAGGGCCTGAGCAACGAGTACCTGCCCAACCCGGTCTCGCTGGAGAACTACCGGATCGCCTTCAACGAGAAGAACAACTTCCTGCGGGCGATCGGCAACTCCGTCGTGATCAGCGTGGTCACCACGCTGCTGACCCTGCTCTTCGGCATCGTCGCCGCCTACGCCCTCGCGCGCCTGCGCTTCAAGGGCAAGGCCCTGGTGCTGGCCATCATCATCGGCTGCTCGATGTTCCCGGCCATCACCATCCTGGTGCCGCTGCTCAAGATGTTCACCGGCAGCTACGACTGGTTCCCATGGAGCTGGATGAACACCTACCGCGCGGTGATCATCCCCTCGCTCAGCTTCGGTCTGCCGCTGTGCGTGTGGAACCTGACGGCCTTCTTCCGCCAGCTGCCCGTCGAGCTGGAGCAGGCAGCCATGGTGGACGGATGCACCCCCACGGAGGCCTTCCGTCGGATCATCCTCCCGCTGGCGGCGCCCGGCATCTTCACCACGGTCATCCTGACCTTCATCGCGGTCTGGAACGAGTACATGTTCGCCATGACCTTCCTGCAGGACCCGAAGAAGATGACCGCTCCGGTGGCGCTGGCCGGCTTCACCGGCGACTCCGCCTTCAACATCCCCTACGGCTCGATCATGGCCGCAGGCGTGGTGGTCACCGTCCCGCTGCTGTTCATGGTGCTGGTCTTCCAGCGCCGGATCGTCGCGGGTCTGACCGCCGGTGGCGTGAAGTAGCACCACGGCAGGACATGGCAGGGGCGCGGAGAGATCCGCGCCCCTGTCGCATGTCCGGGGGGGTGTCCCTATGTTCCTCGTCAAGCGGCGAGGGGCATGGGTGAGGGTGTTGGGGCGGGGGCC